>NZ_CP020477.1:2242500-2410000 GCF_002116695.1 Acidianus manzaensis | reverse complement strand
GAATTTAAAGATAAATCAAGAGATTTTAAAGAATCTTCCTTATGCCCATCTACTCCTGCCAACACTAGTAAATATTCTGGCTTATAGGTGTATAAAATATCTAAGATTTTAAGGGCTTCTTCAAACCCATCATCTGCAGTACCTAGAGGTAAAGGAACGTTGAAATTATAACCGTATCCTTTTCCAGATCCTCTTTCTTCGATTTTTCCTGTGCCCGGGAAAAATTTTCCATCATAAGCAAATATATTTATTTTAAGAATAGGATCGGAATATAATATGTACTGTAGACCGTTTCCATGATGTGCATCTACATCTACAATAGCTATTCTTCTTTTTTCATTTCCGTTTTGTAACTTTCTAACAGTAATTGCTATATCATTTATTGGACAGAATCCCATTGCTGAATTAGGAAAAGCGTGATGAAATCCTCCTATTGGGATATAAATTTTATCTAAAAATCTTGAATATTTTATTGCAGTATTGCTACTTCCTACAATAAGTAAAAGATCATTAAACATTCCAGGATAATGTACTGTATCTCCAGAGTCTAGGAATCCTATGTACTGATCTTCACTAGCTTCTTTTAATTTCTGTATATATTCTTCTGTATGTATTAGTTTTAATTCATTTTCATCTGCTATCTCAGGTTTTATGAAGAGTACTTCTGGTTCTTCTTTTATTAATTCCCAAAACTTCCTTAAACGTTGTTTAGAAATATCTCTTATCATAGGGTGAGAAAATGTAATTTCTAAAAATCTATCATCCCAAATTACTCCAATCATGCCAATTAACTTTCTCTGTAAAAGTTAAAAGTGTTTTATACTAACTAAATGATGTATTCTTTGTCTGTAAAATTTTATAGTTTTCTAAATTCTAAATAAATAGTTTACAGTAAGTCCATTAGTAAATAAAAATAATATTCTCTTTACATATTTTAAAACAGAATAGTAACGCATGAGTTAGCTGAGTTAATTCTAAATAATATTTTGTCATGGATAGAGTTATGAAAGTTGTTTGTCCAGTTTGCAATAGGCTATTCGAAGCAGAATGCACACCTTATAAGTTGGTTTATAATGATATCATGTATTATTTTGATACTGAAATTTGTCAAATTGCCTTTTCGAAAGAGCCAGAAAGATTTATCTTCAAGTGTGGAAAGTAAAATTTTTTGGGAGAATTTCTCCGAATATCCTAGCGCATTCACTCAAATCTTTCAAAATTTTTTCATTTATGCTATTTAACTCTTGTACAACATAAATGTATTTTGGCCTACCTATAGATTTGTTATCTTTTATCCTTTTAACGAAACCTACTTCAACTAATTTATTTAAACTTCTATTCACAGTAGATCTGCTTAACTTTAGTTTTGATGATATTTCGTCCTCATTACTTTCTTTCAATTGGATAAGCATTTGAAGTATACTATATTCTGTATCGTTTATTCCGTAACAAAATTCAAGAACATTACAAAATGAAATTTCCTTACCTGAAGGAAGTTTTATTTTAAGTTTTTTAACTTCCATATCTATCTTATTAACTTAATAGTATATTCTTTTTAAATTTTTTTTAGTAAAAAGTTAAGCCCATACTCCTTTTCTCATATCATCTAGTTTTGTAAACAAAGCTATTTGAAAATATCTAAAAACTTCTATTGAAAATTTTACAGCATCTTCATCAGACATTGGAGTAATTTTCTCTTTCAATGCGTTTATGAATCTAGTCATGTCATTCAAAGTAGGAGTTAGCATTTTATACTGCGATAAATTAAGAATTTTATCTATATCCTCTTTGCTTTTTGCTTCTTTAATTTTTGAATACATTTGTAAAACTACTCCTCTTCCTTCAGAACCAAATAGAGCATCCTCAGGATTTCTTAACCAACGAGCATATGTAGAAGCTAATTTTTTTGCTTCATTTTCCAAAGATGACATTTATCAAAATATATATTTAACTTATATTTAAAATGTTCCAAAGTGAAGTTAAGATAAACAAATAAGATAAAGTTATATGTTTACTCCAAATAGAAACAATTACTAACTATCCTATTTATTCCTTATTATTTCAATTTATTTTTTAGTAAACATGTATAATGTTAGGCATTAAATTGCCCTTATTAAGATTGGTCTTCAAATGCAATTATGAAATTCTAAATGCATATAATAGCTTCTAAATGAAGTAACGCTTTACTATCACTTATCTCAAAAGTGTATACTTACTCAATTTTACATATTTTTCTAATCAATCTTAAATTACACATTACTTACAACTATATAAAAAAAGTAATTACATTTCTGGCATACCTTTTGGTCCTTCTTTTAGATATTTTTCTGGATCTTTTTCAAATTCCTTTTTACATCCATTACTACAAAAATAATATATTTTACCCTTATACATTGTTTTATACTTTGACGTTTCATCTACTTCCATTCCACAGACTGGATCAATCATAATTTAAGATTATTTTGATTATATATTATGCTTTACTATTATCAAACTGTAACTATTATTCAAGTTTATAAGCTACATTAAGCTAATTATATAACGTGAATAAAGAAACAAACGAAATAAGACTTTCAGAAATCGAATACAAAATACTCCAAATACTAAAAACAGACGCTAGAACTCCTGCATCACAAATAGCTAAACAATTGGGAATAAGCAGAGTTACAGTTAGTAGAGCAATAGAATCATTAAAAAATAAGGGAATTAAATTTTCTGTAAATTTTGTTGAAAAAGATTTAGTTGGAATAATTACTTCTGACTCTTGCTTGTCAGAAGAATGCTTTAAAACAATAACCGGAGATTACGTTTCATTAGTTAGAGCAGATTCAGTTGAGGAATTAGAGAAGAGTCTAGAGAACCATAACATAAAAAATATAATCATAGCTCATCATTTAGGTAAAAGAATAGTAAAATCTGCTTTATACTGCGATTATTGCGGAGGTAAAATAGAGAGCGAACCAATAATATATAAAAGGGGAAAGAAAATCTATTATACTTGCTGCAAAGCTTGTTTAGATGGATTAAAAAGAAAAATAGATTTTAATATAAAAAATAAATAAAACTAATAAAAATATATTATGTATTTTAGTTCTCATTTAAACTGCTCGTAAATATTAGTAAGTTTAAACTAAGATGATTAATTTATAGAGGAAATTCTTAAAAATTATATAGAAAGTTAAACCATGACTTTAATTAGATTATCATAGTATTTTATTATAATTTACAAAATATTATATTTTTCTTTATTTTATATTTCTACTATCAAGATTATAACTACTGTTTGCAAAAGATATTTTAATATAAAGAATGAGTATACTTAATGCATAAGTTACTTAAGATAGGCCTTATCGTTTTAATTGTAGGAGCTATACTATATTTTATAGTTTCTCCAGTAATAGTTAGTCTTTATGCTGGAGGAATAGGTAATGAGATTGCATCAAACGCACACACAGTTTCTCTAGCACCAACTAAAAACATAACAATTAATTATGATGGAAAAGATAATAATAGTCTATTTATTTTAGTATATAATACGTCTAGCCATTTACCATTATTAATTAAAGGAGTAACATCTGCACCAACCCTTCTAGGCAATTATACATACGTATATTATATACTGCCTTCTACAGGGAGCGTAGAAATTATAAATAATCAAACTTCTGTTCAAAACGTTTATTATTCGTTCGGATATGAATCAGAATTAAATATTACATTAATTGATATAGAAGGAATAGCTTCATTAATCTTATTATTTGCTGGAGTAGGCTTAAGCGTTGTAGGTTTCATTTTAGGAAGAAGGAAAAAATCACAAACTCCTCCTACTCCACCACCATAATTTTATTTTTATACTAAATTGAAATAACATAAACATGATAAGTATTTCCATTAAAAAAAGTAGTTATTATATTTTTTATAGAGAGTATTGGACATAAGTTTAATTATTTTTATGAGATATACACTTTATGAGTAAAGATTTAGAAGATATAATCAAAAAATACTCTGACTTCAAATATGTAGAGGCTAGATATCACAAAAACGAGTCAACTTCCATAATGATCATGAATGGTCAACTACTAGGAATTTCAAAAGAAACATATGACGGCTATGGTTTAAGAGCATACAACAATGGCATTCTATATTTCTCCTCCTCAAGTTCTCCAGATAACTTAGAACTAAGAAGTATTGATAAGTTAGGTTGGGAGGAAATAGGAGAAGAAGAAATTAACAGTGGAAAATATGAAATAAAAGAAAAGAAAAAATTTGATCTTATGCCCATAGACGAGAAAATTAAATTCCTTAAAGATCTTTACTTAAACGTCAAAAATCTCAAGATAGATTCTAAATTATTAAATTTTAATCTAATTTATTCAGAGTCTATAGAAGAAAAGAAGATATTATTTAACGATAATTCCTTAGTTGAAGCTTATGTTCCAAGAATATCCCTTTACTACACATTTGTTTTACAACATATGGATAAAACTGTAACCGTATGGTCAGACGAATTCGGAGCATCCGGAGGATTAGAATTACTTGACAATTGGGATCCACAGAAAAAAATAGAAGAAAAAATTAAGGAAGTAGACAAAGTACTTACAAAAGGAAAACCAGTAAAAGAAGGTAAAACTGATGTAGTTTTAAGTTCTATGCTTACTGGAATTATGGCTCACGAATCAATAGGACATCCATTCGAGGCAGATAGAGTTTTAGGAAGAGAATCTGCTCAAGCTGGAATGAGCTACTTAAGAGACTTTAACAAGAAGAAAATAGGAAGTAATGCTGTTACAGTAATAGATGATCCTACATTACCTGGAAGTAATGGAATATTCATGATCGACGATGAAGGGATAAAAGCTAGACCAAAATATTTAATAAAAAATGGAGAAATAAACGAACTTCTACAAGATAGATTTTCAGCACCAAAATATAATACTAAAAGCAATGGATCAGCCAGAGCAATGAGCTACAATAGAGAACCAATTATTAGAATGTCTAACACTTTCTTTCTACCAGGAAACATGAGTTTTGAAGAATTGATAAGTGATATAAGAGAAGGAGTTTTCATAAAGTCATACATGGAATGGAATATAGATGACATGAGACTTGGAGAGAGATATGTAGGTTTAGAATCTTATGAAATAAAGAATGGAGAACTAGGAGATCCACTTTTATTTCCTGTTTTAGAAGGAAAAACTACTGATTTTCTACCAGCAGTGGATGCAGTTGATAATAACTTAAGATTTTATGCAGGAGTATGCGGAAAAGGAGATCCAGATCAAGGAGTTCCAGTATGGATGGGAGGCCCAGATATGAGATTAAGAAACATAAGAATAAAGGTGATGTAAATGAACGAAGAACTACTTTCCCTCTTAGAAAAAATGAAAGGCTTCGATGAAGTAGCATTATTTAAAGTAAAGGCTGAAGCAACAACAATAAAATTTGTCTTTGGGAAAGTTTCAACTGCCCAAAATTTAGATGATGAGGTGACTTACGCTCTAGTAAAGAAGGATAAAAAATATTTAGTATCGACTTTAGTAGGAAAGAATGAAACAGAAATAAATCAAGAAATATTAAAATCAATAGACGAGCCACAATTAGCTCCAGTAATAAGCGATAATGATAGAGAATATAAATTCGAAAAAATAGATCAGCAATTAGAAAAATTGAGGATTGATCCAAATTCAGCAATTTCTACTATACTTGACACGTCTGAATACCCTATATCTGGTATACTTAACATTAGGAAAAATACAATTAGTTTAGTCACATCAAAAGGATTTAATGGAATTGATATTAGAAATTCAATAGACGGTTACTTTAGAGCATTTAATGGTGAATATTCAGGACAATGGAGTTTTGCAGACAGTAAGTACAATGAAAACGAGCTTAAAGATACTATAAAAACTGCAAATGAATATGCATCAATTACAAATAAAATAGATATAGATGAAGGAAAATATGATTTAGTTCTCTCTCCATTAGTATTCGGAAATCTAATGAACTATTTAGCCTCAATGAGTTCTGGACTAAGGATATTAATGGGTAACTCAATTTTTGCTAAATTTAAAATAGGAGATAAAGTAGCAAGCGAAAAATTCACATTCTCTGATGTACCTAATGAAGATAGGCCATCATCAGTATCTTTTGATCAAGAAGCTACATTTACTAGAAATAAAAGTATAGTAGAAAATGGAATATATAAAACGCCACTTTTAAATAACGAATTAGCATTGTTATTCAATTCAAAATCTACTGGAAATGCAGGATGGATTTATCCTCAATCATGGACTTTAGAAGTAAATGAAGGAAAAACTAGTAAAGACTCATTAACTGCAGGAAATGTTATTCTCTTCAATAATAATTGGTATACAAGATTCCAGAACTATGTTGAAGGGAATTTCTCTACCGTTGGAAGAGATGCTATAGTAGTTTACAAAAACGGACAACCTATGGGAATAGCAGGAAGGCTAAGAATTGCAGATTCTATGATAAATATTATCAAAAATATAGAAGAATTGTCTAGACAGAGATACTTGGTAAAATGGTGGGACTCTCCAATTCCAGTACTATCACCTTATGTTCTAGTCAAAGATATTAAAGTCTCTAGGGCGTGAAAATGGAACTCTGCAAAAAAACTATTAGCCCAATAGGATTAGGAACGTGGAGAATGGGAGGAGGATTCTGGAATGCTGACTATTCCAATGACGAACTTTACATAGAGATAATAAAATACGCATTAGAAAAAGGGATAAACATTATAGATACTGCAGAAATGTACGGAGGAGGACACACTGAAGAATTAGTCGGAAAAGCGATAAAGGATTTTGATAGAGAGAAGATTGTAATTATTACGAAAGTATGGCCTTCCCATTTGAAATATGAACAGGTTATACAGTCAGCAAAGAATAGTTTGAAAAGATTACAAACAGATTATATAGACGTTTATTTAATTCATTGGCCTAATCCCGAAGTAGATTTAAAAGAAACGTTTAAGGCTATGAACAAATTAGTAGAAGAAAATATTGTAAATTGTATTGGTGTTAGCAATTTTTCTATTGAACTTCTAGAAAAGTCACCAGAAAATATAGTTGCAAATGAAATAGAATACAATTTATATAACCTATCTGCAGAAGCTGACGTTATACCTTACTGTGAAAGAAAAGGAATAAAAATTATAGCATATTCTCCTCTTGGACAAGGAAAAATTGGAAGTGATAAAAGATTGCAAGAAATTGCAAGAAAATACAACAAATCACCAGCTCAAATAGCGTTAAATTATTTATCGCGAAGATCTATACCAATTCCTAAAGCATCAAAAAAGGAACATATAGATGAAATAATAGAATCTACAAAATTTCAATTATCTAATGAAGATATAAACCATATAAGAAGACTGTATAGTTAAATCCATGTATAAATAAACTCTTTTTAGTTAATTAAGTCTATTTTTAGTTATGATTCATTTATTTTTAGTTGGGTTAAATATGCACAACTTTTTAGAGCTATTTTTTAACAATAAAATAGTAACAGAGATAAATAGATGAATAATAATAAATAATTACAGGTGAAAATAGTAATATATTTTAGCCGTAGAAAAGTTTTTAGTATAATTAAACTAGAAGTCTTAAAATGTAATCAACATATAACACATCTTGAAAATCGAAGTTTTTTGTAACTTTTAATGAAGAACTTTATAGCTCATGTGTGCTATTTATACTATTTTAATATATAAAATAAATAGTATACAATAAAAATACCTTCATTACTTTTTGCATTATATTTATTTTTTCGCATAATAAAATGACAGTGATTTGAATATTCTATACTGGTTTATTAACTAGAAAATACAACTTTATGGTCTTCTATGATTTTAGAAATGGTATTAAAGTAAACATTCTTCGTTGATCTCTATTTTTAGGAAAAATAATCAGTCCAACGTCTAATACTTATTAGATAATTATCTCTTTAATTTGTAATGTGAGAATAAATGAGTAAAGTAATTAGGAGAGCTACTCCAATTTTATTAGTATCATTAGTTGCTTTTGCATTAATTTTAGCTTTTTTCAATGTACCTATGGCTCAAACGTCATCTCAAATAACAGTATATAAAGAAGTAGGTTCAGCTAACCTTAAAGATCCAGGTTCAGAGTCGTTCTGGAGCAAAATACCTTGGACAAATATTTCATTAACAGCAAACATTCCGAATGCTCCAACATCAGGATTAACTCATTACGTACTTGTAAAGGCAGCATGGAATGGTACTGATATAATTATCCTCTTGCAATGGCCATCTCCAAATCCAGCATTTAACGCATGGTCAGCTGCAGCAGCATCCTTATATCCACCAGCAAGCGGACCTGGTTTATTTAGAATTATAGAAATCACACCCGGAGCCAAGTACACTGTAGTTGATAATGCTACATATGCCAATTATACTTCATATATTAATGGAAAACCTCAGACTGGCAGAATATTCTTATCATATGATGGCATATCAGTTCCATTACCAAATGCTAGTAGTATTCAAGTATTATCAAATGGAACTATTCTTTTTGATCATTCTCCAAGACCTATGGAAAGAATATTGTATGAGTCTGGTTTATTCTATGGTTATTATGCTAATTCTACGTGGTACTATCCAGATAGAGCAGCTATGATGTGGTACATGGGTAGTGGTACTCCAACAATGGATGGAATGCATATTGGAGGTAAATACATAGGCCAAGTATATGATGGAGAAAAAATGCCCGCTGCAGGTGGTGCATTAAAACAGCCAGGTGGAGCTGCAAATATATGGATGTGGGTATCTGGAGCAACATGGAACAATGCAACGTACGATCCAGCTTTCAAAGTTAACTTATGGCAAAACGAAAGTTTAACTGGATTACCATATACTGATCCTAATGATGATGGATTTGCTGTTCCTCTATATACTAATAATACTAATATGTATGAAGTTGACTGCGCAGGTATTTGGTATTCTCCAGTTCAATCTTCTGGTTTAAATGGATCATTATTCTTTATAAAGACTGGAGCGAAGTATCAGAACGGATCCTGGACATTAGAATATGTAAGACCATTAGCAGTGCCTTCAAACTATGCTAAGTACATGCCTAACATAACGTTGGGAACAACTTACTACGTAGCATTCGCTATATGGCAAGGACCATTAGGAGAGACTTTATTTGATAAATCAATAACCTCAGCCTTCTTACAATTGCAATTATCTACAGAATCATCTCCACCTCCTCCACCAATATTAACTATACCTCCTACAGTAGCAGATACGACTATAGCAGGAGTTGTGATAGCAATAATAGCTCTAATAGTAATTTATGTAATTTATAGGAAGTGATAACAATGAATGTTCTTCTAGACATAATGTTACCTGGATTATTAGTTGTAATTATAGCTCTAGTAGTATCATTTTTAAAATACAGGTGTGATAAATGTCTACAATAGAAAGCCTTTATAAAGATATAAAGATATATTCTATTTTTTTAGCTATATCTGCATTTCTAGAGTTTTTATTTGAGTTTATCTTTCCAATTTCATACTTACCTCTTGCTAATGTTTTATCATTTTCTCTCAGTAATAAGTTACTCATGGAATATTTAGGAACTGCAGGATTATATCTAGAATATGTAGCCTTAAGCATAGTTGCAATAACTCTATCGTATAAAGTGAAAGCTTTACTTCCTTTGGGTATACTGCTCCTTATTTCCCCTATTCTTAACTTATTTGTAAATTCTTTATCTTACATTTGGTTAGTTTTTCAAGTAATAATTATAACTATAGGTATAGCTTCTATTTTAGAGAGTTTTATAAAAAGCCGTTTATCTTCTTTACTTTCTATTCCTACTATGATTCTAGTAATTATGGATTTATACGCAGGATATACAATGGATTTTGAACATTATACTTTAAATCTAAGTTTTACTTATCTTTTCTTAGCATCTGTAATTGGATTCGGAATTTATTCTATATTATGGGGCAAAATAATATCTAAGAGAAGTATAATATCTTATATTGTAGGAATTTTCGGAGCTATGACTTTCTTACCACTTTACTTTTTAGTTTCTTCAAATAGATTTATGGAAATAATAATGGATATGACAATCCCAGCAATATTTGGTATTGTTTTTCATAATCCTTTTCAGCTAGGATTATTTCTTCTGCTAGTAAGTACAGCTTTATACTTCATAGTCTCCATAAGTGTAAAAGGAAATGGATATGCAGGACTAGGATATTTTTTAATATTATCCACTGTATTTATGGGAATAACTGGATTTCATTTAATAATTTATATGGTTGCGCCAGTAATTGGATATGTACTATTAAATTTCAAAGAAGGAAAAGGACAAAAAATTCTAAATTTAAAGAAAAAATCAGTCCAACGATAAATCCTTTTAATACATTAATGATAATTTTTTCTTTGTGACTAAACGTGATTAAAATTAAGCTAGGTAAAAATGAGAAACCTATATTGAATCCTGAAGATTTCTATTTTATCCAAAAACTGCTTAGAACTATGAGAAATCCAAAAACCAAATTCAATTCGAAAGAATTTGTAAAGAAAGGCGACGATTATCTATTTAATTACGTTGACAAAAACGTTGGAGGAATAGACGAAGGAAGAAGAAAGTTCTTAAAAGGATTAGTAATAGGAATTGGAGTAGTAACAGTTGCAGGAATTATACCTGGTCTGAAAGTTTTAGTTCCACCAAATGTATCAGCTGTTTCAGCTTTTCCTAAATCTCTCCTAGTAGATTCTAGTGGATCTCCAATAGCTGCTTCAAAAATTCCCGTAAACAGTCCTATAATTACAATATACGAATACCCGTTAACTGGAGAACCCAACTTTTTGTTAAATTTAGGTGACTCGTCAGGGAACCCAGTAAAAGTACCAGCTAGTACTGTGACAGTACCTCAAACTGGTGATAAGTATACATTTCCAGGTGGCGTAGGACCAAATAATTCCATTGTATCATATAGCGCAATATGCCAACACTTAGGCTGTAAACCTCCATATATTCACTTCTACCCACCTAACTATGTAAATTCAGCTCAATTATCAGCCCCAGAGCCAGATACTCTGACTGCGCAAGCACTAGCAGCAGCAAAGAGCGCAAATGTACCTGCTTTAATACATTGTGATTGTCATGGATCAACTTATGATCCATATCATGGAGCCCAACCTTTAACTGGACCAACAGTTAGACCATTACCTACTACTGTATTAGAATGGGATAGTTCTACTGATTATCTTTATGCTTTAGGGTCTATAGGTGTAGCTATATATCCTGAAGGAGCTAACGGAGTGCCATCAAAAGATCCAACAGCCGATCTAGGAAGTAGTTTTGGAAGTTCTGTAGGAGATAAGACAGAAGTTACACAACCAGAAAATCCATTTACTTCATCATAAGTCCAACGTTAAAGATTTTTTTCTAATTTTTCCTCTTTTTATTTTATGAGTGTTACAAAAAAAGTCTCAGATTGGTTTATGGAAAGATTAGGACTTAATGATCTACCGTTCTTTAAAACTCCAGACTATATGTACCATGCAAGTGAATGGTTAGGAGCACTAGTTGCAGCTGCGTTTTTTTATACAGTAATATCTGGACTAATCTTATTACTTTATTATAATCCAGATCAAGGATACTCTTCTACAGAATTCATAATAAATTCTGTACCTTATGGTTCAGTAGTCCTTTATAGCCATCTATATGGAGCTTATGCGATGATAATTTTAGCTTATGTACATATGTTCAGAAATTATTTTGTTGGTGCTTACAAAAAACCTAGAGAGTTATTATGGATAATCGGGGTGTTAATGTTAGTTTTGGTTTTAGGAGCATCGTTCCTAGGATATAGCTTAATAGGAGACGTATTAGCTACTAGCGCAGTAGATGTAGGAGCTGGAATTATATCTTCTATACCGCAATTAACTTTTCTCTTACCTATATTATTTGGAAATTACGATAGTGGACAATTCGGTAGAGTGCTAGCATGGCACATAATACTTGTAGCATTAATAGGCTTGCTGTTTGTATTTCACTTCTTTATGGCAGAACATTACGGAATGATGCCTTCTAGAAAAGTAAAGAGTAAAGCTCCTGCAGTATATACTAAAGAAGAATGGTCTAAATTCAATCCATGGTGGCCAAGAAACTTTGTGTATATGTTTTCATTAATTTTCTTAACATGGGGATTCATACTAGCTATTCCTAATGCTCTAGCTTACCTAAATGGATTACCACAGCAATTTAATCCATTTTTAAATCCGAAACCTGCACCTTCACCTAGTAGCCCTCTAGCTGCTCATGTAACGACATATCCTCCATGGTTCTTCCTATTTGTTTATAAAATAGCTGATTTTACTAGCGATGTAGTTATATTCCTATTGATAGGTGTAATAATTCCATTACTTTACTTAATATTAGTGCCATTCTTGGATAGAACAGAATATCTACATCCTATGAAAAGAAAAGTATTCCTAGGCTTCGGTATTTTAATGATAACATATCTAATACAGACTACTATATGGGGAGATTTATCGCCTGGAATACCAGTTCCAATTACTCAGCAAATAGAAGTATATTTACCCCCTGCAATAATTACAGCAATAGGATTAGCTTTCTTTAAATATGTTAAAATAGGAAATAATATGAAGAAAGCTCAAATGACGCCCTTAAATGCTATATTATTTACAGTAATAGCTTTACTAATGGCTGGTAGCTTGATTGCAGTGCTAAATGAACCTAGTATACTCACTATAGGAATATTTATACCATTACTAATACTATTCTTTGGCGGAGCTAAACTACTCACACCACCAATATTTAAAGCAGACCAATCTGCAGTAACTCCTTCCGTTTCTCAAGAGAGTGTGATGAGCCTAGAAAGGAAAAAGAAAATGGCACAAGTTATTATGGTAATTCTCTTAATATTTGCAGCCATTTTAGCAGGAACAATATGGACGATACCAGCTACTGGATATGTTTCTAATATGTTTGGAGTAGATCTAGGATTAATATTCATAATGCTTGGTGAAAGTATCTCATTATATCATTACATAGTATACAAGAAACCAGATGAGCACGAAGAGTAAACAATTTAAGAAAGAATTAAAAAATATATAATTTTTTATCCTCTTTTTAGTAAGAAACCCAAGTTAGAACTCTTTCATAATTAAATTATCTATAAAAAAGGAAATATTTACATAATATTCAGATAAGTTATTTACTTTATAAAAGTATGAATCTTTATCAATATGAAGATAATTTTTTTAAAGAAAAATAAAATTGCTTTAATAAACTTAAAGACAAAGCTTTTAACTGCACTTATCATCATTATAATTATGGAATTTAACCTGATATTCGTTTTAATTGCAACATTAATGACTGCATTTTCCATTTACCTAATTTATTTAATTAAAAAAGGGATAAATGGATTGGGCTTTCTAGTTGTTCTATACTTAGCTGGTAGCATGGTAGTTATGTTTGCTACATTACCAATATTCTTCTCTACTCAGAACAAGATTACTGAAGCTATTACGCTTTTAGCTAATTCGTTTTATATGATTTTAGGATTATTCGCTATTTTAGCACTGTCAAAAAAGAAGCTGGATAATGTCAGAAATTCCTATACTCTCTTTTTATTCGCGGTAATTATGGCGATTTCAGAAGCATTAATGGGAGAAACTTTCTATTCTATTGAAACAAAAACTATAGGAAATCCTTTACTTGGAGTTGAAAATTATTATTATTTTGCAGTAATGGCTTCAGAAATGTTGTTTACTCTAGTTTACTTTTTCAAACAGACTTCCTATCCTTTGAGGGAATTTTTAATCATTTTATTACCTTTAATGATTATTTCGCCAGTTATCTTTCCCTCTAATTCAACATATATTTATGATACTACTTGGGTGTCATCAAGTTTAATGATCATAGGAACAATAGTTATCTACGAAACGTTATACAGAAGTAGATTAAAACAAAATCAAGAGACTATGACTTCGTTCGAGCTAATGATTATTTATACATTAATGATGGCTGGCGAATTTATGTTCTTCCTTACTGGAATTTGGTATTTATTTGATTTTTCCATGATTACTGGTATGTCTTGGTTTATATTTAGAGCAATTGCAGGACCTAGTAAAATTAAAGGAAACTACGTTAGAGATACAAAATGGACTTTTGCGTTTATATTTCTAACTTTCGTCATGGAATGGTTTATGGGAGGAGTATTAGATTTCGCTTCTGGCGTTTTTTCCTCAGGATTATCTGGATTCATGTCTTCGTTAGCTTTAGGATATGTCTCTCCAACTAGCTACTTCGGTTTAGGCTCGTTGTTTGATTTTCTTTCTATAGTAAGCACTATTACTGGATCAGTATGGTTTTTATTAATGATGGGAACTGAAATGGGAATGTTAGCTGTATTTAGAATTAAAGACTTAAAGAATACTGAAAATAAGATTAGATTTATTCTAATGATTACAGCCTATGCTGTTTACACAATTTATTTACCATCATTCTCTCCTATAGCTAGCAAAGTACAATACATACCTTACATGTGGAGCATGGGTTTAGGAACTTTAGGTCCAGTTTCTCCTTCCGTATTATTAACAGGGATAATAGGTACTTACATTGTAAGTGCAGGCTTATCTTTTCTGTTCGGTTCTAGACAAATATGTTCAGTAACTTGTACTGCACCTTTAATGTATCAAGGAACATTTTATGATTCACTTAAAACCTTTAATAGAACCTCGAAATTAGGGAGAAAAACGTTAAGCAGTAGACTAAAATCATGGTTCAAAATTATTACTGGCATAGTATGGGGTTCATTATTAGCTATGGCTTTAATTTCGTATTTAGATCAAATAGGTGTGTTAAACATAACAGTACTAGGAAATGACCCTACAGTGTTCTTATATTCATTTTACTTCAATTTCTTATGGTATGTAGTATTTATTTCAATACCATTTATGGGAACTTATGCTTGTGTAACACAAGGTTGGTGCTCATGGGGTGCATTTAACCAATTCTTTGGGAGGCTAGGATTCTTCAGACTAAAAGTTAGAGATCCACAACAGTGTGTAAAATGTAAAACAAAAGATTGCACAAAAGCTTGTCCAGTAGGATTAACTGATATGCCAGGCAATTTCATAAAGAAAGGTGAATTTAAAGCGTACAAATGCGTTGGAGTAGGAGACTGCGTAGAGGCTTGCCCTTATGATAATATTTTCTTCTACGATGTAAGACATAAAATAAGGAAACTTTTTAATCATTAATTTTTCTTTATTTTCAATATAAAGAAATGAGGATATTTTAGAGATAATAAATATCTAGCTTAGTGAAACTTATTTAAAATAGCTTGAAATGTTATCCTTATTATAACATTTTCCTTATAGTCTATAGTAAGAATTTACAAAATTTTTAGTTCATAAAAGCTTAAAAAATGCCTAATTTTTATAGTATTTGAAATCTTCTGTATAGCTAACTGCTATTAATTTATCAACTATATAACATTATTTAAGATAATGGAGATATAAGTTGACAATTCAAATTTCCTTGTATTAATAACTCTGAGAGAGTTTTTAAGCATCTAATATCGTTTTTTATCTTATTTTCTCTCATTACGGATAGAAACATGTTTGGAATAAATGGAATAACTATACTTGGACAAATATCGACTTCTTTTACTTTCTTTAGCATTGCTTCAATATAATCTGGAAATGGAGGAACCATATTTAGTATAAAAACTTTCTTACCAGAAATATTTTTAAAATAGTCATAAGCATCGTCTAAAGTAGTAATATCTGATATCAATATTGTGACTGCATCTTGCATATTATCTAATTTATCTTCCTTAAATAATGTGGGGTAGTCAATAATTATGAAATCATAATTCTTTAATAAATCAAAGGGAATTGATTGCATGTCTTTTCTTATATCTACACCATTAATTTGAGACTTCTCTATTAAAGTGCTGGATAGACTTATATTATCATTATCTATAAGGAGAATTTTTTTACCTTTTTCTGCCATATATTTAGCTAAATATAATGCAATAATAGATTTCCCTACTCCTCCTTTTAAGCTAAGTACTTTGACGATCATACAAATCACTAATTATATAATTCATTACTATCTTTTCTCAATCCAGTATTAAAATTACTCTTTTCTAAAATCTTTTGAATAGCTAGTTTTAAACCTTCTAAAGAATCATAATATCTTAATTCTCCTTCTCTATCTTGATAAAGTACGTGATTTTTTCCAAAGAATATTTTTTCTCCTGACGAAAACAATAAAGAAATCTTGGGTTCATCACCTTTAGTCACTACCAGATCATTTATTTTCAAAGTAGAGTCACCAATTGTAGC
Organism: Acidianus manzaensis; assembly: GCF_002116695.1. NCBI lineage: Archaea > Thermoproteati > Thermoproteota > Thermoprotei > Sulfolobales > Sulfolobaceae > Acidianus > Acidianus manzaensis. Next base: position 2,393,616 of record NZ_CP020477.1, on the reverse strand, counting down.
GTAATCTAAATAAAATGAGTTTGCTAATGACATGAGACTTTTAATTATTTCTCCCCTCTCTAAATCTAGTTTAAGTTTATCTAGTAAAGTAAGTCTCCTAAATGAAAGCCATCTTGCCTTGGTAGCAGAATTTAATGCCGAAATTGCTGAAGCTCCTATAAATAAGTAAAAAGGAAAACCATAAACTGCGATATAAGGAAATGAAATATAAAAAGAACCTGTAGGAGTTGGCAGTATGGAATATCCATAATAATGCAGATATCTTTCATCAAATATGAATGAATTGATAATCATTACTATACCAAATCCTGCTGAAATTGTAGAAGAATAAAGAGAATATCTACTGGATTTCCAAATTAAAGGTAAGATAGCTGAAAAAATAAAGAAAAACAAAGCCAAAATTGTCAAAGGTGATACTAAAATATACGTAGATTTAAACAAACTAATTTGAAAGCCCAAAGGAGAGATCAACTGAGAATAATTAACACCCTTCAATTCATATACGGGAGTAAATAACCATATTAAAATACTAGACAACATGACAATCTCAAATATTAAGACTTCTGCATAATACTTCATTGTCAAAAACGATTATTTTTTATGGATATAAATTTTTTAGCTAAAAGTTTCTATACAACGAATAATAAAAGTATAATTTTGTGGTGGAGAATAGTAGATTGTAGATAATACATAACCTTCTAAGTAATATGTATATCCTTTTGATAATGAAGAGAAATATATGTTAGAAGTATAATTTCTTAAATTAAAAGTTAAATTCAAATAATGAACACCAGGAGAAAGAGAATAGTTTAAAGGAATTAAACTAACAGTAGCTACAAACCGAGATAAATTATAATTAACAAGACTTATGTCTTGTATTTCATGTAAAGAAATATTTAAAGGACTGAAAACTTTTAGATAAAGATATAAAGTATAATTACTATAAGAAAAATTCAATAATTTTATGCTATTTACGATCATTATTGAAGCTGGACTAGAAAAAGTTATATAAACAGTGCTACCATCAATATTCCCTTTTAAAACACCGTCTACTGTTATTTGCGATATAGATGCTAAAACGTAAGATAAAGGAAAAGAAACATTAAACAAGTAATTTGAAGGAGTTACATTTTCTTTTTGCCCAGTATTTAATATCTCAACATAGCCTCCAGTCAAACTTAAATTATAACCATTATTTACGACTTTTACTTGAATTATAACTTTACCATTTACAATCCATGCATTTGTTACCTTAGCATAAGGTGGATTTATATTACCAGGCTTAACAATTACCTTACTAGCTTCGTATGTTCCTATAATAGATATTAAAAGTAGCATAATAACAATAACTACGAAGATCTTAACATCTTTATTCATTAATTGAATCTTAAGTTTAGTGCTATTTAAATTCAATATTAAAGACATTACTATCTACCTAGAAATTAGATATGTTACTATTAACAATATTGAATCTAAGAAATTTTTAATCATTAAATATAAGAGACAGTAATTATATTATCATTATTAAATATAATTACAAGAAGCACATATAGAAAAATTTATATTATCTTCTAGAAAAGAGGTAGGTGAGACTATGATAAGCAAGAGAAAATTACTCATACCGCTTTTAATTCTTGCCTTTATTATACCAGTAATAACTGCAGACGTAATATACTATTACTCAGGAGTTATAAGCGTAACAACTACTTCGTCACCACTAACACTTTCAACAGGACCAAATGGTGTGGTTACATTACCTTCTAGTTCTGGAAAAGGATATTATATAGATGTTACAGTTCCAAAAGGGACTAATAGTTTTACAGCTAACATAAACATTACAAACTCATCATACGCATATTTCTACGAAGCAGTAACTCTAACTGCAAATCAAGCATTAAATCTATACGTAACTAACGTAAGCATTACTCAAAGTTCTACATACATAAACAACATGTGGATATACATAGGAACTTCTAGTGATCCCACTTGAATATACAATGCAAATAATTAGCGGAGGTAAAGCTTCAACCCCGTCCACTCCTATAACATTAGCTAGTGGAACATACTACATATCTTTCTTAGTTCAACCAACTACACCATTGCCTGGACCTACATCAAGTCCTATTACAACAATTACAGTATATCTAGGAGATAATGTAGCAACATCAAGTAACATTCCATTGCCTCCAACCTAATTATTTTATGAAGTTATTTTTTTAAAATACAATTCATAGATTTAGCTCTAGTCTAATCTTTTTAAATTAGAGTTAATTCATCTAAATTTATCATACCCAATAAAAATTATTATATATTCTATACCTCTTTAATCCTTAACATTACAGAAAAATTTTTATTTTACTAATTAATAGTGTATACATGCCTCAATATGAAGTTGTAGGAGACGATATTCAATACGTAAAGGTGTATCTAAATCCAGGCGAGAAAATTTATGGGGATGCAGGACACGTAGTAATGAAATCAGACTCAACACAAATGCAAACAAGAATGAGGGGAGGTTTCTTTGCAGGAATAAAAAGAGAAATAACAGGCGGATCGTTCTTCGTTACTGAATTTCAAGGTCCAGGAGAAGTAGTATTTGCAGGAATATTTCCAGGTAAAATTATTGGCTTACCTTTAGCAGGGAATGGTATTTTAGCTCAATCGCATACTTTCTTGTTTGCTGAAGATGGAATAAACTATGATGAGAAAATGGCTAAATTAACAGCTGGACTATTTGGAGGCGAAGGATTATTTTTAGCTCACTTCTATGGAGCAGGAAATGTCTTTATACATTCTTATGGTGGTCTGTACGTTAAGAATTTACAGCCTGGAGAAGTTATTCAAGTAGAAGCATCGCATTTGATGGCAATGGATGATGGGATGCAGTATTCTATACAAAGAGTAGGAGGATTAAGATCAATATTATTTGCACATGAAGGCTTATTCTTTGTGAGGATTGAAGGTCCAGGTAGAGTATGGATACATACGTTAACGATAGAACAATTAGCTCAAGAAATAGCTGGATATATAGGAGGAGGTACTGGAACGGGAGGACAACAAGGTGGACCTGGTATTAACGTAGGAGGTATTGATATCAATCTATAATTTTTTATTTATGTAAATGTTTTATATTTTATCATCTTCTTACAAATAAAGAAATTGATAATTTTGTATATATCGGTTTTTAATCCTATAGAAAGATATAACTCATGATAAAATTGAGGCGGAAATATCAAATTAATCTTAATATAATGTTATTAGGCTGAATGAAGAATATTATAAGTAATGGAAGTTACAGAAATGAGTATATCTGATATTCGAAAAGTGTTGAAGAGGATGATGTATAGTCTTAGTATTGTTGCTCTTCATGAGAGCGGAGAAAATAGGAAAGACATAATAAAGATAAGGGATGAAATAAAGAAGTTATTAAAAAATAAGAATATTGAAAAGAAAGAAGTTATTAATGAATTAGGCTTCGTAGTTATAGGTATTTCAATTTTAGTAGAAAGTATTGGTGATAAATATACTAAAAAAGCTTTGAAAGAAGTTATTAAAGAGTTATATTAATTAAATAAATCTTAGCATCTTTTTATTTTCTTTCTCTCCTTTCCTTCATCTATGGATAAATATTATTTTGCGTTATTAGGTGAAGCAGGAGCTTCTGGATTAGCTAAGGCCTTTTACTTACGTTTTAAGAAGGAATCCTTAAAAGAAGCATATGAGCAAGAAGTGTCTCATTGGAATTATTTTAGAAAATTTAGGAGATCTCACTTAGAATTACCAGTTTATTATTCTCTTTTTCTTTTTGGAATATTCGTAAGTCTTTTTGGATTTAGTTTTACAAAAAGAGTTATAAAAAGGGTAGAACGAGGTGCCATCAATTTTTATGAGAAAAATTTTGACTTAACAGATAAGAGAATTTCCGAAATTCTTGCTCAAGAGAGAGAACATATGAAAATTTAACAGATATTTATAATACTAGCTTTCAATAATCTTAATTTATGCTTTCTAAAATAACAGAGGAACAAGAAAAATTATACTAAAAATTCACTAATTATCGCCTCAATAAAAGATTATATAAAATCTTTTCTTTATTTTTTATTTAAACTTCTATTTAACCTAGTTATAACCTAAAAAAGCATGATAGTAAACATTTTAACCTAGTTACAATATATATAAAACGTGATGAATGAAGAGAATTACATTTTTATTCTGACTATTTCATTATTTATTGGTTTCTTGTACTTTTTAATAAATTCCTATTTAGCTATTTCGACGCCGAAATTTTCTTCTAAATCTTCGCATAGTTTAAAGGATGTTACAGCTGTTATCCCTGTCTATAATGAGGATCCTAAATTATTTGAACAAGTTATTAAGACAATATCATATATCAAATTCATCGTAGTAGGAGATGGATGTGTAGAGCCTTATAATTCTATAACAAAAAAATATGATGGAACTTTTATAGCCATAAGTAAGAGATCAGGGAAGAGAAATGCTTTATCTGAAGGCTTAAAATTAGTTAAGACTCCTTTCGTTCTGTTTTTGGATAGTGATACTATACTACCAAAGCAATCTTTATCTCATATGCTAAGCGTAATGGATGATAAAACTGGTGGAGTGAGTCCCAGAGTTTTAATGCTAAATAATGGAAAATTTGCATATTATTATTCGGAGTTTTTTGAAAGAATGTCAGAAATCTTACAAAGAGCATTAAGTAAGTATGGAAAGGCAGCAGTTTTATATGGGCACTGTGCCTTATATAGGACTAATGTAATAAAAGACCTTGTATTATCTAGAGATTTTAAAGAACCAAAGATTCTAGGTAGGAAATTTATAATAGGCGATGATAGACAATTAACAAATTATATTTTAAATAAAGGATATAAGGCTTTTATAGACTATGATGTAATTGCGTTTACTGAACCTCCTAATGATATTAAGAAATTCACTAATCAAGTTATAAGATGGACTAAATCAAATTATCTATATTTTATAAACGATATAGCAAAAGGTACAATAGTAAAGAAAGGCCCCTTATATATCTTTAATTCTGTTTATACTAATGTTTTACCATTTTTCTTTTTAATTTTATCTTTAGTAAGCCTTGGTGGAACTAGAATATTTGACATTAATTCCATATTAGAATATCCAGAAATATTATTTGGTATGATATTCAAAATTATTCATTATATGCTAATTATTCCTACAATTTTAGGAATAAATCACCTATTATATACTAACAGCCATATAGTGCATGCTCATATCAATATTTCTCATTTATCTATCACAAAAATAAATTCACATCATTTAGATTATCTTGATAAGAGTATTCGTATAGCTAGTTCTCTATCGTCATTACCTTTTGTCATAGCATTGTTTAGAATGATAGAAAGGGATAAGACAAAAGTTCTAGTATTGGGTTCTATCGCTTTAGCAGTTCAATTATTTGCTGCTTTCTATAGTATTTTTACATTATGGATGCCAGATAGTTGGAGGACAAGATAAAAATACATTTATATGTTTATTTTTGAATTTTTCTATCTCTTATTATATACCATGTCCCTAATCCTATTGCTCCTAGTTTATTTTCTGAGTCAAAAAATTTGATTTCTACTACTACTGTAGTCCTGCCTTTTCTTACTACTCTTCCTTCACAGTAGAATGGACCTTTGCTCATAGGTTCTAGAAAATTCGTTTTTAACTCTTGTGTAACCTGGTCTATACCGTCATTTACCGTAAGAGTAGCTAAACCTCCAGCAAAATCCATTGTAGTCATTATTATTCCTCCATTAAGAACTCCTCCTCTTCTAGTTAGTTCTGACTTATATTCTATCGCTATTTTAGCATAGCCTTCTTTTAATTCTATTATCTTAGCACCTAATAATGAAAAAACCGGTTCTACAGAAATTATTTTTGTTGCATCATAGTCCATATCAGCTATTTATTCAAATAATATAAAATATTATTTATTCCAAGGTATAGTAGAGCAGATGATATTGTCAATAAAAATGCATATGGTATAACTCCAAGAATAACAAAAGCTATCAGTGATCCAAATATTATATAAGATGATATCTTTATTTCTTTCCTAGCAAAATGAGTTCCTAATCTCATTACTTCCATAGCAAATTCTAATAAGTATGCTAATACTAAAATCATTCCTGCATATTGTAATAGGTAGAGAATTGGATATGTTGCAATTAGGAAAATTCCAAGAATATAAAGTATTGGACCTACTATTATTATTGGAAATATCTTAGTTAGTAAGGAATATTCTTCGCTCATTTGGTTGAATGCTACTCTAGTATAATTGCCAAAAAGTAATATTAGCAAAGAAGATATTATAGCTGATAAATAAGCATAAATTCCTTGAAATTGAGTAAAAGAAAATGTAAAAGAATAAAATAAAAGGAATAGTACTGCTATCCTTAATAATTGGTATGGTTTTGGATTTAGTCTAAATTTTCTAGGCATAGCTATATATTAACTTCTATCTTAAAATAAAATTCTTTAATTTCTTTAGGTTGTATGCTGACTAAACCTAGGTTATTGTGATAGGCATCTGGTGCTCCAGACATAGGTTCTACAGCTACTGCATTAGGCTCTCCAGTGTATATTTGGATATACTTCATTGTTTCATCCTTTTTTATTGTTATCTTAGAATATTCTGATTCTAAAGTTACATCAGAAGGAATGATAAAACAGTCATCGTAGTCTTTTTGAGTTATTGTATATTCTTCTATTTTTCCAGTAGGAATATTTTTTTCTAGTATACACCTTTCTACTTTCGATGGCTTTATTGACCATTTTCCTTTTACTATAAAATAAGGATGAGCTCCCACTACTAATGGTGCTTTTAAATTTCCTAAATTTTTTACGTTTATTCTAGTTTCTAATCCTTGATTAAGTGAATATGTTACTTTTATAAGTAATTTTGTAGGGTAGCCTGGATGATCTAAGGTATATTGTAATACAACATAATTTTCCGATTTATCAATAACTGAAAATTGCTTATCCATTATTAGTCCATGAATAGCGTTTCCTTCTTTATTCTTAGGTAAGTAGTATTCTTTACCTTCCCATGTATATTTGGCGTCTTTTACTCTATTTGCAAATGGTATAAGTAACGCCATACCTCCATGAGTTTTTCTCTCTTCTTTTCCTTTCAAAATGATTTCTTTTCCATCTTTAGCGAATGTGTAGAGATAAGCTCCATTTTCCATTATTTCTGCTACCATATCTTGATTAACAATATGAATCATAAAGTATAATGCATTAGATGTAATTTAAACCTTATTTTCAATATATAATTAACGATTATATTAAATATTTATCCATTATTTCGAATTAAAGCAAATTGTATAGTAAATATTCAGATAACTAAGTCATTTGAATGAGAGAACGATTTTAAAAACTTGTTTAATAGCATTATCGTATGAAAAAGAGGGAAGTTACTATATTAGCTATTATTATTTTCTCAATTACTTTTGCTATTAGAGCTTCAAATAATATGTTAATAACTACTGTTCCATTAATTGCCAAATACTATTTTCATTTTTCCGTATTTTTAGTAGGATTAGTTTCATCAATTACATCAATATTTTCCTTTTTATCTAGTATATTTATAAATTCTAAACTTTCAGTAACTTCAAGAAATAAAATGATGAAAATTTCTTCTATACTTTACGCTATAACATTCCCTTTGTTTTACTTAGTAAATCCTTTGTTAGTCTGGCTATTTACTGCTATTGCAGGATTTTCTATGGGTATAATATTTCCTAACATTATTACATTTGCAGGATCTATTGGAGATCAAAGAAGTAAAGAAAGAATGATCTCTCTATATACTACGTCTTTGAGTTTATCATTAATCGTTGGTCCTGGTATAGAATCGTTAATCTTATCTAGATTTTCCTTAACTCAGGCGTTCTTATTCTTCTCTGCTTTTAGTCTGTTAGTTCCAATTGTTTCTTTTCAAATAAATTTTGATAATGAAAGGAGTGGAAATAAAAGTAAAAATCTAGTTACTAAAAATATTTTAAAATCTCCAGCTTTTTTAACTTCTTTATTTAACAACATGATGTATGATATTCCTTTTGGGATGATAGAGACTTTTGGAGGAATTTATGCTATAAGCTTGTTTCATGCTAGTTATTCGTTGTCAACTTTACTTTTTACTCTATACTTTTTGACTTCTTTTATTAGTAGAGGGCTTTTTACATTTAGACCTGCAAATAATATTTTAAGAATTATTTTTCTTAACGTAGGAATTACAATAATAGGACTATTTTTAGCGTCTATAGCTTATAACATTTATATGTACATTTTTTCTTTACTAATTCTTGGCATACCTCATGGATTAACTTATCCATCTTCACTTATTCTATTATCTAGAAATTTTAAGGATGAAGGAGAAAGAAGTATTGCTAATAGTTACTTTTCTGGAATTCTTATAGGATTAGCTGGCGTCATTCCAATAATTATGGGATATTCTGTAGAGGAAATAGGATTAAGATATTCTTTTAGTATGCTTGCTATTGTGAGTATAATCTTATTTTTCCTCATGTTAAGAGAATATAAAAAGATAAAAATATCTATAAAGGAAAATTAACTGCTCTTTAAACTCCTTATAGTATTTATTGTATTATACATTGCATAAATGTAAAATAATATTATCGCAATAGACAATATATCTATGCTAACAAAGAATATGGCAATTTTTGTTTCTTCATAGAGCATAAAGTCTGCAAAGGAAGCAATACCTACTGGAAATACATATGCCCAAACTGTTAATGGCATTTTCATTCTGACGTTTTTAATAGCCAATATTGCAGCCACAATAAAGTTCCATACTTCGAATCCCCACAATATTATGGAAATAGTTATTGCGAATTTTGTTGGAAAATAGAATAAATTCAAATAATTATATGAAGGAAACGTTAGTAGATTAATTGCTATTATACTTGATGCGCCTAATGGGATCATAATAGCAGGAGATGTTTGATAAGATTTAGTATAAACGTGAGAGAGGAACGCAGCAGTACCTATAAAAATAAATTGAAAGAATGTTATTCCAACAGAAAATAGCATAATAAAGTAAGCTATTTCTGCTTCTTCTTTTGTTAAGTAAGAAAAATATGGAGGAAGTATTGGAGCGCCTAATATAACGTTTGCTGATAAAGCTATTGAAGGAACTAATACGGAATAGTTTAATTCTTCTTGCTTTATTGATTGTGAGAATAGTTTATAACTTACAATTATATTTATAGAAAGTACAAATAGAAATGCAAAAATATATACGTAGTACAGAAAGTTTATCATTAACGGAGAAGATTTAATGTAAACTGTTGTGAAAAATCCAAAAACAAATAGGAGAACTCCGATAAAGGCTGTAAAAGCAACTCTATTTATCTTATTAAAATCCTCTTTAATCATTGGAGGATTTGATAAATAAGAATAAGAAAAGAGAATAAGAAAAATAATAAATAAGAATAGTCCAATATAATATATGATTTTTCCTATATCAAAAAAGTACAAATTGTTCCATATGACTGAATTTTCCCATGAAATTAAAGACAATACCATTGTACCTAATACTATAGGAAACCATTCAGCAGTTATTTTGATGTTCATGCTTTTTACTAAAACTTTGTATATTAAAAATTTATCTATATAATATGAGAAAAATAGCATTATAAATAATTTTTTCGTAAATTAACAACATTATGATTATCTAATAAATTCATTTTTTACTATTATCTACACTAAAAATGAGTAAAACTTTTCTAATTTAATTTATAAGTTACTATACTCGTATCTAATAAAAAGATTAACATTGCTAAATAGGTAAGTTAGATATATATAACTTTGTTACCTATCTGCCTTTATGGCTCTAATAACGGCTAAAGAAGGAGAATTAGGCACAAAGTCAATTATTGTAGGAAATATACAAAGAATGAAAACTGTAACGCAACTGTTGGAAAATCCTAAGTTAGTAAGTGAATTTGCAGGATATACTACATATGTAGGAACTTATAAAGGAGAAAAAGTTAGCGTAGTATTTCACGGAATAGGAATACCATCACTAACGCTAGTAACTCATGACTTATTTAACCTAGGAGTAAGAGAAATAATAAGATTTGGATCAGCTACCGGATTAAAGGGCGTAAAAGCAGGAGAAGTAGTAGTTCCAATAGGTTATTCATATAATCTAGGAGGAACATTCTACCAATACTTAGGAGGAGAATTTACTAGTTATGCATTAACTCCTGACTATGAGTTATTAAATAAGGTAGTAGCGAATTTGAAAAATAAATCATTAAGTGTAAAAGTAGGAAATGTATTTACTAGTGATGCGCTTATGACACATTCTAAAGAGTATTTAGAAAAATTATCAGCTAGAAATCATTTAGCAGTGGAGTTAGAGGGAGCTGGACTATACTTCTTAGCTAATCTCTTAGGATTTAAAGCAGTATCAATTCATTTAATATATAGAAATGGATTAACTGGAGATTCGATATCTCAAGACAAGATTAACGAAGAAGAGAAGAAAATAGGAGAAGCTATTTTAGAAAGTCTTTAAATCCATTTTTTGGTTTTTTAGATATGATTCCAATCTATATTTTAATAATTATAGGTATTGCAGTAGGAGCTTTGACTGGAATAACTGGTTCTAGTGGAGTCCTAATAGTAGTCCCTGCATTATCCTACCTAGGATTATCATATTATTATGCTATAGGCTCTAGTTTATTAGTTGATGTAATTACTACTATTTCGGTAATTTTTGTATATTTTAGACATGGAAATGTGGATTTGAAAATTTCCTTAATTTTAGGATTGGGTGCAATAATAGGAGCTCAGTTAGGATCTAGAATTGCGTTAATAACTCCAGAAAGGGCTTTAGAAGCAGTTTTCACAATCTTTACAGCTTATATGGCTTACGTTTCTTTCAAAAGATCTAAAAATCCTAAACTAAACATTAAGCGTATAGAATTAAACAAAATATCTTTTATAATTGCTGTACTTCTAAGTATGCTAATAGGAATAGTAACGGGAGTTTTAGGAGCTAGTGGAGGGATAATGTTTATCGCAGTCATGATGTTACTATTTTCCATAGACGTAAAAAGAATGATAGGCACAGCAACTTTAGCTATGTTACTATCAGCTACTAGTGGTGCGTCAGCTTACCTATTAGCTGGTAGAACTGATGTTTTAGCCTCATTAGTAATTGGTATTATAGCTTTAATTTCTGGATACTATTTCGCTAGGCTAGCGAATAAAATGAATCCTGCTTATATTTACATGTTCCTTGGTAGTGTATTTGTAATAACTTCAATTAGCGAATTTTTCAAAGTCGTATAACTCTTTTTTTATCTATTTAAAATTTTGTAACTTATTATAAATATATGGTATTGATTTGCAGTACCTATTAGAATTTCCGAAATGTCCTCCTTTAAATTCTTCATAATAGTGATCTATTTCTAGATTACTCATTTTCTTATGCAAACTCTTCATACCTATGAAAAGATTGAACTCGTCATCTTTTCCTACGTCTAAATAAATTGCTTTGAGTTTCTTTAGATTATCTTTAAACTTTTCTACATTTCTAACTGGATCATGAGATAGCCATTTTTTCCAAATATCTTCAATAAGTTCTCCAGTTTCTATATCAAAAGGTAAATCAAAACCAACCTTTGAGTCTAAATTATATGAATAGAATGCTGAACTACCAAAAACATTCAGCATCTTTATATCGTCATCAGTCAAATCTTTTTTAGTAAATAGTAGATTTAATATATCTTCTATTCTTTTTCCATATAAATTCTTTATTGTTAATATAAAATCTGATGCATACATAAAATAGAAGCAACTATCTCCAAAATGATCAGCAAACGCTTGTATAACGTCTGGATGATTGACTGCTAACGTATATGCACCAAATCCGCCAGAAGATTTTCCAAATAGAACTACTTCTCTTGTGTGATATTTTTCTTTCAATATAGGAATTAATTCTTTTATTATAAAATCTTCATAATTTCCAACAGCAGGAGAATTAATATATTGATTAAGGCTATAGCGTGTTCTAAAGTTAGGATTAGCAAAAACTGCCCTTATTCCTTTTTTATCTATTATATTTTTCATTATTTGATGAAATCTATTATTAACATTGCCAGACCAATTTATCCCAGCTAATTCAATAAAAAGAGGTAAATTATCATCTATAATATCTGGCGTGTAAATAAGAACTTCTCTAGTATAAGGATCTCCTAAATAGTTATCTTTCAATGATTCGCTTTCAATCTTGATGATCTCGTATTTCATAGACTTTATATTAACTAAATCCTTTAAAAAGTTTTAATCTTTTAAAGGTAAATTTATATTTGCATTCGGAATTTTAAATACAATTGAATATCAAAGTTATAATCCTAGAATAATACAGTGAAACAGTCTAATTTTAATATTTATTTTCTAAGCTTTTAAAATAATCTTCAATGTATAAAAGAAATAAGCATTTATAATGCGATATAAAAAGTTGATGCAAATGAAAAGTAATAAAGCTTTATCAAAAACTGTAGTGGCAATAATCATTGTAGTCATTGTAATAATTGCTGCTATAGCTGCTTACGAAATAACTAAAAAACCAACTACTACTACAACAACAACTCCAGTAACGTTAACTGTAATTACATTTTCTGGAGAATCTGCTAAGTTTATACAATATGAAGGAAATCTATTCGCCAAAACTCATCCTGGAGTTACAGTGGAAGTTATCCAAGAACCATTTAGCGATTACATAACAGATGAATTAACGTCATTAAAAGCGCATTCTTCAGAGTACGACTTGATAGGATTTACGTCAACATCAGCTCAAGCAGTAGCTCCTTATCTAGTTCCATTAAACACTTCCGCCTTCAATATGAGCGATTTAATAGGTCCACAAGAAGCCTTTGGAGGAACTATCTATAATACTACTACTCACGAAAATGAAACAATAGGAATAGCTTACGAAACCGCAGTATACTTAATGGCATATAAAGCTTCGATCTTTGATAATTCAACTCTTCAATCAGAATTTTATAATGAATATCACATGAATTTCACTCCTACTACTTGGCAAAACTGGACTGTAGTAATAGATGTTGATCAATTTTTAACTTCGCATGGAATTACTAAATATGGGTTCTTAATTGATGATCATGAAGCTCACGGAATCATAGATGCATTTCCAGCAATATACGGATATTATTATGAAAGAAATTCAAGCCTTAATAATGGATTAGTAGGAGGAATTCCTGGATTTAATATAATGTTTGAAGGAAAAATATTACCTGGATATAAGTATCCTTTGCCTTCATTTAATTCTACTGCTGGAGTAGAAGCTTTAGAGACATACAAGAGTTTAGTATCTTATGAAATTTCGCCTTCTAGTGTGCAAATATGCTATGGAAATATTGCCGATTATTATCCACAAGCAGCTGGAATGTTTTTATTTACATCACAATTATCATACTTAAACTCTACTGAAGCAGCATCTACATATTTAGCGCCTTTACCTTCTGGCTACGCGGAAACTGGAACCGACTTTCTAGGAATAAATGAATACTCAACTCACAAACAATTGGCTGAAGAGTTCTTAGAGTTCTTAGTATCTCCTCAAGCTCAAGAGAATGCATTTATACTATTTGGAAAATTCCCAATTTCTAAAACAGCATTTAAGGAATTAGAAAGCAACACATCATTACCAGCATATGAAAGACAGTGGTTAAGCGAAGTATATATAGCATCATTAAATGCCTGGGCTAATCCTCCTAATATACCAATAACAGATACTGAGTTAGTTTCAGCATTTAATACTCAAGTATTATACTATTTAGAAGGGACAACTTCTAATCCTATGACTGCACTAAATACTGCAGCATCCAACTGGCTTACTGAACTATCTGCGTACTACGGGTAGATAGAATGAGTATTGAACTAAAATCTGTTGGAAAAAAATTCGGAAAAAATTATGCTATAAAAGATATAAACCTAAAAATTGAAAAAGGAGAATTTTTTGTTATTTTAGGTCCTTCCGGATCAGGAAAGACCACAATTTTGCGTTCGGTTGCAGGTTTAGAAAAAATTGATGAAGGAAAAATATTTATTGACAATCAAGATGTAACTAATTTACCTCCTGCAAGTAGAAACGTAGCAATGGTTTTTCAGAATTTTGCATTATATCCAAATAAAACAGTTTTCGAAAATTTATCTATGCCTATAGAATACATGAAAAAAGAAGATAGGGAGAAATTAATTGAAAGTGTATCAAAAAGACTAGGTATAGATGGACTCCTAAATAGATTTCCTAGTGAACTTTCTGGGGGACAGCAACAAAGAGTAGCTTTAGCTAGAGCATTAGTAAAAAACTCTAAAGTATTTTTAATGGATGAACCCTTGTCAAATTTAGATGCTCCTCAGCGAATTTCCGCTAGAAAATTAATTAAGGAGATTCAGCTAGAAAATTCTATTACTACCCTCTATGTTACTCATGATCAGACAGAAGCTATGGCTATTGCAGATAGAATAGGTATAATCTCTAACGGAAAAATAGTTCAAGTTGGTACTCCAGAAGAAATTTATGATAATCCTGCAAACTTATTTATTGCTTCTTTCTTTGGAAATCCCCCTATGAGTATCATAGATGGAAAATTGCTAGATATTAAAGGAAAAATTGGTATAAGAGCTGAGGATGTAAAGTTAGGTGAAGGTAAGTTTAAGGGTACAATTAAAGATGTAGAGTTCTGGGGAGATAGATACTTAATTTACATATCTTTTAATGATGAGGAAATTAGAGCTTTTTCTAACGTTAAATTTAAAATTGGTGGTGAAATTAATTTTGATTTTAAATATAAAATTATAGGTGAGTAAATGAAGTATTCTTTTCCTTATTTAGCATATATCATAGGATTTGGGATCTTACCTTTTGCTTTCACTTTTGTTCTATTTGGTGTTAATTATAACTCTGCAATAAGAGGATTAACAGTAGTTCCTTTAGATCAAATTATATATAACACTTTGTTCTTTTCTGTCTTTACTGCTATTTTATCCTCCTTAATAGGGCTTTTGTTAGCAATTGCGATAGATATTATAGGTAGAGGAAAGAGAATACTATCATTACTAGTGATGTTACCGTATACTATTCCTTTCACATCCTCTGCGTTAATTTGGGCAATAAGTCTTTTCGGAGGATATGGATGGTTTACTTACTTTCTTGGACTTAAATATGATCCTCTTTACTTCCCTTCTACCGCATTATATGCTGTAACAATGGTGAGTGTTTGGAGTTCTATACCATTACCTTTTCTAATTATACTCTCGTCTCTAAGATCTATACCAAATTATGTAAAAGAAGCAGCTGCTGTAGACGGAATAAAACTATCAGAATATTATTCAAAAATAGCCGTTCCCATGATAGGAAAAGCATTTTGGTTATCGTTTCTCCTAGAATTTATATTAGCATTAGGAAATTTTGATCTGCCATATGTATTAACTCAAGGTGGCCCAGGTTTTTCTACAACTACATTGCCACTTCTAGTTTATTACGAAATATTTCAATTAGGTAAATTTTCCGGCGGTTCTTTGGCAGCTGCTCTTCTGAGTGTATTTGCAACTATTCCTTCAATTTTTCTGTTATTATTACTTAAAAGTAAAAAATCTGGTTTAAAGTCAATAAGTATAAAAATTCCTGATAAAATATTTAAGGGAATAATGTTTGCTTTGCTAGCCATATTCTTAGTATTCTTAGATTTTCCAGTTTATTGGATGTTTTTAGTAGCGTTTAGAAGTTCTTTCTTGGATTTTAAATATCCACCAATTCTTTTGCCTGAACATCTAACTGGAAGCTATTTTGCATCTGCAGCATCTTCAGCAGTACCGTATCTAATTTCTAGTGCTGTTATAGCAGTATCAGCGTCTTTATTAACAATATTTTTAGCTCTTCCATCTTCTTATGAGATATCTAAAGGAAAAAGTAAATGGATACTACCATTATCAATATATCTTTATTCTTTACCTTCTTCTTCATTCATTATACCATTATACTTGTTCTTCGCTAATGAAGGATTATTAAATACATGGGAAGCGTTAATTTTGTCAACACCAATTTTTACAGCTACATTTGCTGTATGGATATTTTATAATTATTTTCTAGGATTTCCTAAAGCTTATGACGATGCAGCTGAAGTATTTAATATTAAGAACAAGCTAACTAGAATAATTATGCCACTCTCTAGACCAGCGTTATTTTCAGCATTCTTACTTTCGTTCATATTTAATTGGCATTTGTTATTTTATCCGCTTATATTGTCTATGACACCTTATAATTACTCTTTTCCACCTCAAGGCGCTCAGACTATAACTATTTTCGCTTTATTAGCAATAGGAAATGAAACTGTTAATTGGGGATTATTAGCCTCTTCTGCTCTAGTAGCAGCACTTCCAGTGATGATTGTAACTATAATTTCTCTAGATAGAGTACTAAAGGGAGAATATGGTAGTGGAATAAAATTCGTCTAATTTTTTATTTAGAGTTTCAATACCAATTTCCTATAGAGCCGTAGATTTTTAAAAATAAAAAATTTTATTAAATTTAACTTCTAATTCATCATTATGCGTAAAACTATAATTGGAGTACTAGTTATAATTCTAGGAATAATTCTCATTTCTATAGCTGTAACTTCTTCTCACTCAATTAAATATGAAAATACTATAATATTGCCTTCAAATGAAACGTCTGTAATTCCTTACAATGGTAGCTCAGAAATAATTTTTAGTTATAATTTTTCTGAACCAGTAACTGTGAGTGGATATCCTTCTAGTGCAACTACTACTAACGATAGTAAAATCTATGTAATATGCTTCTTTTCAACTGATCCAGGGAAAATAGAAGTATTTAATCCAAATAATGTAACTTCAATCTTATACTATTCATTGTATGAATCTAGTGGTTTAGGATTATACTCTGAGTATTTGTTTGTAATAGGACCGGCAAGCATAATAGCGGGAATAGTTTTAGTAATCTATGATAAAGTAGCAAAAACCAATATTAAGACTAATAATAAGAAAAAATAAACTGATTTCATCCTTTTAATTCATCTATTGGATAATGTTCTTTTTTCTCTAGAATTAAGATTGTAGAAATTACAGTTAAACCTAATACATCAAGAAATACACTAGCCTCAATTAATAAAGGAATTGGTATGAGAAAAATACCTAGAATAACTAATGCGTTTTCTTCTTCTATGTATCCAATAATCTGAACTGGTGTGGCTCTTCTTGAAGCAATTAAAAATAAACCTTGGAAGAATAGGGAAAATGGAAATATTAAGTAAATTCCATTTGGTATAATTTTCGCTATAATGATCTCGTAAATTATTATAACAGCCGTGAAGAAAAATGCTAAATCGATTACAAGTAATGAAGCAACTCCAGTAATTTTTTCTCTTTCTCCATATTTTTTAACAGTACGTAATAAGACAGCAGGAATTATATAACCTCTTAGTAATATAATTATTATAGCTAATATATAATAATCAATTTTACCAGTCATTATTCCTAGTAATAATGATAGTCCACCAATAATAACTGACTGAAATCCACTACCTTCTATTAAAGGCTTATAATAAGCTTGACCTTGAATATAAAATGCTATTGCTATTATACCTACAGAAATTAACTCTATTATCTCGTTTTCTATTTCAGACATTTTGAATCACCGAAAGTAATAGGGATAAAATAGAAAGAACAAAAGCAACAGCTAAAAAATCTTGAACTTTGAATAACCTCAACTTAGCTAAGCTGGTATCTATTATTAATGCGATAAAAATTAGAAAAATCCATTTTAGGAACATTATTCCTAGATCTTCTATTGCTCCTATTATTCCTAATTGCATTCCCCAAGGTAATAAGAAAACATTCAGCAATACTGAACCTAACAAGTATTGTTTCATGTATCCTCCCCATTTAAGTAAGGCCAAAGGCTTTCCACTATATTCATAAATTAAACCATCATCTATCATTCCCATTTCAGCTAGGCCAGAACTCTCTACTGGTAATTTTCCAGTTTCAAATAACCAGAGCATAAAGAAAGCAATAGTAGCTAAAATATGATCTATAGCTAAATAATACTTAGGTATTTCGGCAAATTCATGCTCTATGTATGGATTATTTGTCCCAGTAATTAATGCTACAGCAAAGAATACAGTAATCAATGTTGACTCTCCAAGAAAACTGAATGAAGTAGCTCTGGCAGAACCTAAAGCAACAAAATTGCTTCCAGATTCCATAGAAGAAGTTATCTTCAGAAAAGACGCTAACGAAAAGAGTAAAGCACCACCTAAGAAATCTACAGTAGGAGTAAAGAACACTGGCATTGGGTATACTACTGGAATAACAAAAGATATAACAATATATACGGAAAATATCACATAAGGAGTATAAATAAAGAGGGAAGATGCGTAATTGGAAACTACTGTCTCTTTCCTAATTAATTTGAAAATATCATAGTAAGGCTGAAATATGCTCTGTCCTCTTCTCGAAGACACATTGGCTTTCCACTTGTCTAGTATTCCTGCATATAATGGAGAAAGTAGTATAACGCCAATAACTTGAATTATTGCCTCTATTATGGCTGAAATCATAAAATCACCACTAAAATAGTTACTATTAGAAAAGCAATTATCATATAAATCATATACCAAGTAATGTTACTATTCATATAAGTTATGGCAAATAATCTAGAGAATTTTGTGTATTGCTTTGCTATGAAGTACATTATTTCCCAGAAAATATCTGAGGATACTTCTAAACCATTAGGAGATATTTTCGTCCTCAAAAGCTTAGCCAACATCATTCTAATATTGTTTGCAAAAGCAAATGACGAATACTGTTCTTTTGGTCTTACTCCATTATTCCATACTTCAGATCTTCTAACTTTTGGTTTTCCAAAAATACCTAAAGTAACGAGACTAAAGATAATAATAAGTACTAATACGTAAAATGGAGATATGCCTCCAAAAGTTTGAGTAGAAGAAATTTTTGAGAAAATTATAAAACCATTAAGCATTCCTAAACTTTCATCTCCCCCTACAAATCCAGGGTAAAGAAAGTATGTAATTGAACCAAATAAAAGAACTATAATACCTACTATAGAAGGAATAACTATTTTTGTATTATTTCCTCTAAATCCCTTGAATATTTGAGTATAAGAAATAAATTTTACCATTGCTGCAGTAGCAAAGCCTTCTCCCATAGCTATTATAGATCCTGCTATTATAGGAACTGAAGAAAGAACTGAATGCAAAGCATAAGACTCCATAAACAGAGTTTCTAAAAGGCTCCAAGTAGCTACGCCACCTATGTTAGGTAATAATCCAGACATAGATGATGTAAGAAAAATCCCGCCTATTTCACCTATTTTATTCCTTATTACTTTAATAGAATCAAAATCTTCCCCTTCCACGCTACCTGATATTAGGAAAATTCCTGTCTTAGCTAAAGAATGAGCGAACGCATAAGTTATTGTAGTAAATAATGCAAAGTCTCCTATGACACTGTTAGGAGCAATCATGTAAGCTCCTATTGACGCTAATATAGCTCCATTATTTTCTATAGTACTAAACGCAGGCAATCCTTTTACGTGGTTAGAAACATAAGCATATAATGCCCCGAAAAATACTGAGAAACCTCCTATACTCATGATTATATATCCAAAAATTGGCGAAATAGGGGAGAGTAAAGTCATCTTAACTATACCATATAATGCCACTAAAGTCATTGAAGCGCTTAATATAGCTGAAGAATTAGCAGGACTATTACCATGAGCTATTGGTAGCCATTCAGTAACAAAAAATGGAAAAATGCCCATCTTTATTATAAAACCAAAGGTAGAGATTATTAATGGAATTATAGTATACAATTTAACAAATTCTATAGTACCAGTAGTATCGTAAGCATATAGAAAGCCTGAAAGAACTAAAACTGTGCTTAACTCTCCAAATCCCATAAAAGTGAATGCAGGATAGTCTATTTTCTTGTTTAATCCTATTATTGCATAAGCGGGA
Source organism: Acidianus manzaensis (assembly GCF_002116695.1). Taxonomy (NCBI): domain Archaea; kingdom Thermoproteati; phylum Thermoproteota; class Thermoprotei; order Sulfolobales; family Sulfolobaceae; genus Acidianus; species Acidianus manzaensis. The sequence continues at coordinate 2,373,514 of NZ_CP020477.1, read as the reverse complement.
ATGGTCATTATTTCCCAGCCTGCAAGAAAGTCTAGATAATTATTTGACGTAAGAGCGATTGACATGCCTAAAATTGATGTAATAAATAATGGAGCAAGCCATTTTCCGTAATTATCATAAAGAATGGAAAAAATTGACGAAAAGAACCAAACTAAGCTAGCTATAATGAAGAAATCAGTATAGATGTTACGAACAATTATTCCATATCCTAAGAATACTATAGAAAAAATTGACGAAAGTATGTATCCAGCTTTCCTATTTAGTATAGAGATTACTATAGAGATAATAAAGCCAATGTAAATATAATAAGGATAAAATTGAGGTAACATATCATTCACCTTTTGCCTTTATCAATGCTTTCAAAATCGTATAAGGATTAGGAGGACAACCATAGATTATTACATCAGGCTTTATTTCAGGATTGTTTCCTATTAATCCTCCGGAAATTGCACACGTACCTAATGCAATAACTAATTTTGGATTGGGCATAGCATCATATGCCCTTTCTAAAACTTCTTTCATTCTTTCTGTTATTACTCCCATTACTAACAATGCATCTGCATGTCTTGGAGTATTAGTAAAAAATATACCAAATCTACTCATATCGTATTGTGGAGAAGTTAATAATTTTAATTCAAAATTACAGCCTCCGCAAGTTCCTATATCTATTGGATAAAGATAGAAAGATCTTTTAAATAGTTTATTATTTTGTTTTATTTCAAAAATACCAATATCATTACTAGGGGAATACTGAGGATAACATCTGCCACAAAATATGCATCTGCTTGGATTCCATTTTTCTTCTTCTATTGATTTAGTTGGACATTCTACTGTTCCTCCTTGGTTTTTAACTATTTTAGTAGACCATATACTTACATCTTCTGGACTTTGTTGTGGAAATTTTTCAGTTTTTATTCCTTTCTTTATTCCTTTTATAAACCAATTCATGTAAACTTCACCCCTACTTCAGAAACCCAAATTCCAAAACTTTCCCAATTAAAGGGAAAATCTGTAAAAATATTTTTAATCATTGATTTAGAAAATGATTTAATATTTATCATTGAAGGTGATAAAAGATCCAAGCTAATTATCTTTCCTGAATTAACTACTACTCTATAAGCTAAATCCCCAGAAGGACTTTCAACTCTTCCTATTCCTTCCCCATCTTTTATTTTTATATTCTGCTCTTCTTTTATTAATTTTATTTGAGAAATAATTCTTAACGATTCGAATATTTCTTCTGCTCTAACTATTAATCTACCAAAAGCGTCACCAGTATCATACCTAGGAATTGAAAAATCAAAATCTTTATAAAGTAAATGAGAATCTTCTTTTCTAGCATCATATTCGAATCCCGATGCTCTTGCTACTGGACCAATGCTTCTTGCATCTTTTATTACTCCATTGCCTTGTAATCTATCTATGAATATTCTATTTTCTATTAAATCATGATAAATTTCTCTATATTCTCTTTCAATATCATCGAATTTTATACTTCCATCTAATATTCTAACTTTATCTGGAGAATTTGCGCCAAAGAAATATCTGTGTCCAAATATTTTACCAATCTTTCTATTTACTTTCTCTATTAAATATAATAACTGATTCAAAGGAACTTGAAATCCTGCTGACTCTGATAGTCTTTCTATTACAAATAGATTATTTCTTATTCTTTCTAATTCTAACTCCAAAATTCTAGCATAAGCTATGTTAGGATTGACTTGAATATCTGAAATTTTTTCTATAGCAGAAATAAAAGCAATGGAATGAGATGCTGAAAATGAAGCATTTATCCTCTCGATAAGTAAAATTGCGTCATTTACTTGCTTGCCTGTTACCTTTATTTCTCTAAGTTTAAAATAAGGATCTACTCTTATACCTCTTATATATTCGCCATAAGTATCTAACTCTATACCAACAGCTTCAAATAATCCTCCTGCCGAAGGTCCATAAGTAAAGGAAAATGAACCATAAGGTTTGTTTTTATTTTCAACATTATTTTCTTCAGGGCATTCACCTTCAACTACTGAATCTGAATAAAGGCAATATTTACCTAGTTTTCCTATTATCCTCATATTACCCACCATAAAATGTAGATTCCTATTCCAAGGGATATAACAGAGGAAACAAGAGAAATAATTCCCATTACTTTATCTTCCGATAAATTTCTTTGACCTTTAAAAATCATTTTACTAATATGAAAATTAATTGATATAAATACTATAGCCAAAAATATTATTAGTAATATAAATTGTAGAGTAGAAAAAGCTAAAATTCTTGAAAGTATAAGAAATTCTCCTATAAAAGTTCCAAATGGCGGAGTACCAGTTACTGCTAAAGATGATAAAAGTAGAGAATGAGGAATAAACTTTAGTCTCCATAAACCATATTCATCAATTTTCTTATCTCCTACCATCTTAAATATTGATCCAGATGAGTAAAATGCTCCAGCTTTTCCGAATGCATGAGAAATAAGAAGAATTATTGCCCCAGTTAAAGAACCATAAGTGAAACCTAATAATGCTAAATTCATATTTTCTATTGTTGAGTAAGCAAATAATCTTTTGAAATTCGTCTGACTTGCCATCATTATAGATGCTACTATTATTGAAATAATAGCAAACCAAGAATATAATATTGGTAAGGGAGAAATTAGATAAATTATATAAAGTACGTATAGAGCAACGGGTAAAAGTACACCTGAAAACATAGCACTTATCGGAGCAGGAGCTTCACTGTGAGCATCTGGTAACCAAGTATTTACTGGAAATACTCCAACTTTAGTTCCAAAACCTACTAATGCTATAGCTGATGCTAACTTCAAAATTAAGCTAGAATTTCTCTCTTCTAATAGAGTAGAAATAGATAATGTATGGAAAGAATAGTAAATTAAAATAACTGAAATAAAAGCAAAAGTAACTCCTGCAGACACGAGAATAGTATATCTCCATCCGGCCTCCAAAGAAGCTTCAGTTCCCTCTGTAACTACTAAAAGTATAGTAGAAATTGTGGTTGCTTCTATCCCTACCCACATTAAGCCTATATTGTTTATACTTAATGCAAAAAACATTGATGAAGTAAAGAAATTTAATAAAAGAAAATATTCTCTTTCACTTATCTTTGTTTTAATCCCTTTAAGATAGTTTATTGAGAAGAGAGAAGATAATAGGTATATTGAAGATACCATTATTATAAAATAAATTGTTATATCATTTATAAAAAAGAGAGAATTACTAACAGTAACGTGAAAGAGCAATAAGTATAGAGAAATAAATATATCAAAGACACTGGCTGTTATTGTAGAGTATTTTATATATTTAAAAAAGAAAAATACATTTGCTATTAATGGTATAATAATTAAACATATGATTAAATCTGATTCCAATGACTTCACCTATCTCATAGAGATAGGCGTCATCAGCCATCATTAATCTGGCGGTTTGAGGGAGTTACCCTCTGGGAGACGCCATTCCCATAAGATAATTCATAAAATGATTTATAAGTTTTTGCTATAACCATAATTACAAATTAATATCAAAAAGTAGAGGTCAAAAGTTATTAACGATATTTACTAATATTAGCAATATTTATATTCTTCCAAAAATTAACTTCTAACTCGTAATCTTACCAAAGTTTTATATTCTTAATAAAATAATTCACTAACGTACCAAGTAATAGTAAATGGTATTCTTCATATCTTGTTTTCAGATAAGTATTTAAGCATAGTAAAAATATCTACTCAACCAAACGATTAAATTATATACTTATTAAGTATTCAATAATCTAATTTTTTATTTATGTTAGACAATAACTTATCTGATAATAGTGATTAATGCAGACATAATCAAGACCTTATACGAATTGCAGAAATCAGGAGATTTATTATATGACAATATGCAGGATATCTCAAATACTTTTTTACTATTGAGAAATACATTTCATTATTCATCATATCCTATATTAAGAACTGAAACCATAGGATTAAACAGATATTTTATAACAATATATTCGAATTATATTTTAAATACAAGCGATATTTATGACCTTTTTGAAGGTTCTGTTTTATTTATTTATAGAAATCTGTTAAATCCATATTCTGTAAATATTCTTCTTTCTACTCCATTAAAAGAACATTTTTTTACTAAACCACTTGATTATTTGCAAGATTACGACGTAATATATTATTATAATATGGATAAAATATACGATCATTTTACGTATCCGATAGATTATTCTTCGTTTAATTTTGAAAAAAGGAAATTCCAAATAAGAGATACGCCTAGAGAATATTTTTCCTTTAACTTTGATCCAACCAAGACTATCGAGAGTCAAGACTTAAAAATTATAAAGGAAAAACAAATGTATCCATCATATACATTAAAAGAAATATCAAAAGAACTAGAAATTCCTTATTTAGAAGCTAAAAATCGCGTTATGGAACATATAATCCCTAATGGAATTATCTCATCTTATGTATTAACTTTACAAAAGCCAGAATTTATTTTGCTTATTTATTTTGAAGAAAAGGACACTATAAGTTACATATCTAGAATCCCAGAGCTTTATTTAATTTATCAAACCAGAAATGGATATTTAGCTCATATTATTGGTCAAAATAAAATATTATTTAAATATATAGAATACATTACGAGAATAAAAAGGAAAGATCAAATAGATTTAAATATTATTCCGCATAATTATATAAAATCTTTTCCGATTCCAGAAAATCGATATATTGAAGGAAAATGGAATTTTGATGTTGAAGAAATGATAAAGAAAGCTCAATATCTAGTAAAAAAATTCAAAAAATAATTATCAATCCCTCTTTTTACATACTATAGCTAAAAATACTTCTAATGATAATCCAAAATATATTAAATTATGCAAAAACATGGGAATAAATAATGACGATATTGCAAGAGGAATCGAATACCTATTAAATTTAAGACTTAATAGAAAAATCGATAGTAGCACTATAATAAAAGGAAAGTATAACCTAGAGAATAGAATTAGCTCTACAACTAAGGCTAAACTAGTTATTATAATAAAATTATTCATAAATTGACAGAATTTTTCCTGAACTATATATTTTTTCTCTATATTATTCATAAATTATGTAGAATATATATTCATATATAGCCTAACTTATCTGATAAACATTTTACCAAGTTCTATCATTTTTCCTTTTTCCACTTCCTTTCCTTCTCCACAATAGTGAGCTAAAGTAGATGAAAATACTGCATTACCATTTTTATTACTATAAAACATTACATAATATTTTTCATTAACATTTTTAGTTTTGATATATTCTTCATTATAATAATTCATAAAAGATAATTCTGCCTCTCTATTTTCTCTTTTTATTTTTAATAAAATTATGTTTAAAGATGATTTAGTATATTCTTTTATTTTGTCATAATTTTCTCTTTGCACTAAATACTTAAGAAGTAGCTCACTATCTACTAAGTAATTAGATTCAATATTCAATTCTTTTGCAATTTTCTCCTTATCTACACTTCCATTATGAGCTAAGTAGAAAATATACTTTTCATTAGTTTCTAAGTATGGATGAGAGAAAAAGGAAGATACTAGTTTCTTGTCAGAAGCTTGTCTAGCATGAACTATTATCATCATCTCTTCATCTTTAAGATTGAGAGGAAAATCATCAACAAAAAATATTGGATTTACATCTCTATAATGAATTAATTTATCTTTAGTTAAAAGAATAAATCCCCAGCCATCTTCATGAGGCTTAGGATAATATACATCGTTTGATGCTGATTTCTTTAAACATTCAAATAATTCTTTTACTCTCTGACTAGAAAAACCGTAATAAGCAAACATTCTACACATAAGTATAATTTATTTTAATAATATTTATATCTTAAAACAAAGATCTCCACTCTTTTATTTTAAGTGATTAAATATAGCAAAGAATAAAGATAATTCGATAAAAGTTAATAGGAATGACAATATACCTCCCATGATTACTTGTTTTAAAGTATGAGCTTTTTCCTTTATTCTAGCCCAACCAACAATTATTGGCAAAGATAATAATGGCAGAAAAATGATGTCTGAAAATACCATTATAATCGCAACTACCATACCAGTTATCGTAGCAACGTGAATACTTATTTTACATTTAGTGGTTATCCCAAGAATAATTACAGTATTTATAACGTAGGAAATAGCTATGTATGAAATCAAATTTATAGGAAGAGCTAATATAATTCCAAGGATATAACCTATTAAAGAAAGCAGTATTGGTAAAAATCTTTCTTCTCGTCTTCGTATAAGCAAATCTGATAACTTACCCATTTTCTTTAAAACTAAAGTCACTAGAAATGGATATATTGAAAAGAAAAACGTAAGTACAATTAAATCATACAATCTGTACCCTTTTCCCAAAATTAATATTAAAAAACCTATAAATGTTGAAACTGATGGATGAAAAATGATAGATAAATATCTAGAAATCAAATCAAACCACTAGTTAGTATAACAAAACCCACTGTGTATAATAGTGTTATTGCTATTCCTCTCATAATTTTTCTAGGAAATTTAAATGTAAAAAGTCTAAAAAGTGTTAGAGTCCATAAAAATCCCGTTATTCCACCAAGTATTGACATTAATGCATCACCAGTCATTATCCATGCGCTTACAGTAAAAATATCAACTTCTATACCTTCCGCAATTATTCCAATAGAAGATGTAAGAAAAGCTCCTTTAGGTTCAGGATAATCCCTAAAGAAAAATATGCTAGCCATGGCTATAAGCAAAAAACCTAGGAGCATTTTGATAATATATTCACTTGTATCGGTAATTAATATCGGTAATAAGAGATACGTTATATAAATTAAAAGAAGTATACCAATAATTCCAGCTATAGTACCTAAATTTCCCATTTTACTATTTGAAGAATATCCTAAATAAGAAAAAAGAGACATTTCAAATCCTTCAAAAGAACAAGGCAAAAAAGATGCTAAAAATGCTACAGTATCCATGCTATTACCTTTTTAAGTACACTCTATATCTTTTTAATGCTAATATTCCGGAAATCAAAAATCCAATTAAAGACGAATACATGTAATATTCTGTTACGAAAGAGTAAATGTTATTTGAATAATCTAGAAATCCTGCTATTCCTAAGGTTATTAACATAAGCAATAATCCTGGCAATAACACTTTTTTAATTTTGAATGATGCAAAAGTCAATCCAAATGCTATAATTTCTAATGGCAGAAGTAAATCTAATTCTGGTGCAGAATATACCTGAGCAAATCCTACATGAGGATTAACCAAAGCAATATATCCATAATGTACTGGATATTGTAATGGTATAGGATATGTCCAATTGTTTGGTCCTAAAATTATTGGTGGCCTAGGTTTGCTAAAATTAAAGGATTTAAGTAAACCTTGAACATCACTTTCCTCTACCCATTTTGTAAAGTATGGTAAATGCCAATTATAGTCTATGAAGCCTAATAAAGTATATCCACTTAATGTATAATTATTAATCCATGCTTCTTTAGCATATGGAGATATAATAAGTAAAGGAATCCTCTGTCCTAATCCGTAGTGATTAATTGATGGAGGAGTAATTTGATCATAATATCCGCCACCTTCGTCAAAAGTTATGAAAATTACAGTAGAATTCCAATAAGGACTCTCCATAATAGCATTAATAGTTTGAGTTAACTCTACTGCGCCTGCAGTTATATTATAGGGAGGATGCATGTCATACTGATCGTCATATCCAGTTATGTACATTACCCAACTTACTGCTGGAAGATTTCCATCTTGTAAATCCTCATAAAATGTAGTTAGGGAATGGAAGTGATTTTGATATTGACTTATTCCTATGAATGCTCCTATTGGCCATGGTATTTGACCACTATAGCCATAAGCAAAATATCCCCAGGTTATATTATATTCTTGTAATTGGTACATTATACTTTCTTTAAATGGAATTGCATTACAAACGTCATCACTATAGAAGTTTGGTGGTTGTCCTATCATATAAGCTATCCTATTAGGTTCTGTTAATCCTAGAACTGGAGAGTAATAATTATCTGCTAATGTATATTCTTCAGCATAGTCCCATAACAGACCAACTTGTTGATAAGAGAAATATGCCATACTTTGGGGACCAGAATAATAAACGAAACCATCTTCAGTATCAAACCAATAATCTCCATGATATGATGTCCAGCCTTCGTAAGGATCTACCGTATCCCATGCATCTGCATAATAAGGATGAGAATTCCCAAATAGTGGGAACCATGGAACATTAGGAACAGTTATATAACCTAAAACTCCATTCTTCGAATTCTCTAGCTGAGTATAATTATTGTACAGCCCTTCTGGCTCCATAACTGAAAGTGTTATATTATTTATCTTAGGAGGCCATCCAAATGGATAAGTTCCAAAGATGTTATCAAATGAATGATTTTCCTCTATTATTATAACAACATGCTTTATCGGAGTTTGAGTAGACTGAGAATGATAAATAGGAAGAACAAAAAGAAAAAGAACAAAAAATAGGGATAATATTTTTTTATCTATTTTTATTTTACTTATCATACAGAAATTATATGAGTTCATTTTAGAACCCAACGTATGGAATGCTTCTTCCAAATCCATAAATATTTGCTAAAATGTCTAAAACAATAAGACCAATTATAATTACAAACATTATATAATCCATTTTTCCTATACTTAAATGAACTAATGATGTTCTACTATTATAAGCTCTAAATCCTCTAGTATCAGCTGATATTGCTAGATTCTTTGCTCCTCTTAGAAGATAAACCATTGTAGGAACTATAGCTAAAATTCCTGCATATAAGAAGTAAAATGCATTAACAATTTTTGGTTTATTATAACCTAATCCTCTAGCAAATTGCATTTTTATTGAAGTATCGAATAATTCAAATATTCTAGGTACTGTCCTTAATCCTACTAAGATTGAAAAAGTTACAGCTAATGGTACTTTTATCTTACTAAACATTCTAAATATGTCTGAAGTAGTCGTACTTAATATTAGAAGTAAAGCAGAATCTAATACAGCTGTTATTCTGAAAGAAATTTGTAATCCATATATTAATGCCTGCAAAGTTAATGTTGGTTCATATCCCATTATTGTAAAATATGATGGCCATACCCATACCGTAGTATAAGATGAAGGATTAGGAAAAACCATTTGCAAAATACTTGTTGGAGTATAAGGTGCTATTCCCCATGTACCTCCTATAATAGTTATGGCGTTTAATATTGTAATGTATACAAACTTTCTAACTCCATTAGTTAATGTAAAGTAAAGAAACATAACAGCTAAAGTCAAAATAGCTCCTATCCACCAAATAGTAGTAGAAGCTACTATCATTACTACAACGCCAAATATGATTTTAGTTAAAGGGTTAAGTTTGTAAAGAAACGTTTTGCCGGATTCATATCTAGTTATTTCCAAAAATCCCTTCAAACCTAATACTGAGAGAAGTAAAAGAATAGGAAAAACTACCCCATAGAAAAACAAAAACCAGCTTAACACGTTTTGGGTTAAAGACTGCTCATAGAGAAAACTCCAAAACACCATTTTTTGTCACCAAATATTCAGTTGGTGGATAAATATCAAGGTCTGATCTAGAAAAAACATCTTCTGGCTTTCCATCCAAAACTATTTTTCCTTTTTTCATGACTAATACTCTATCACAGAATTTATCAACAAATCTAGAATCATGAGTAACTATTAGAAATGTATAGCCTCTTTCTCTCATCTCTTGAACTTCCTTCCCTAGCATAAGCCTATGATACCAATCTTGGCCACTCGTAGGTTCATCCATTAGAACAATATCAGCACCAGAAGAAATTACTGATGCCATAGCTACCCTTCTCCTTTGTCCCATAGATAATAATAATGGATCTTCTTTCCTTATTTTATATAAAGAAAATTCTTTTAGAATATTATTTAGTTTCTCTTGGTTAAAATTCTTCCTATTCTTCATTGCAAATGAAACTTCTCCTTCAACTGATCTTTTTACAAACATAATATCAAAGTTTTGTGGTAGATAACCGATATATGATCCTCTCTCAGCTAATCCTTTCTTACTTAGATCTTTCCCTTTAACTATTAATGTAACATCTGATTTAAGTTTCTTATCTAGCAAGCCCATAATTGCCTTTAATAAAGTAGATTTGCCAGCTCCATTATTACCCATCAATGCAACAATTTCTCCTTTTCTTAACTTTAATTCAGTGTCTACTAAAACTTCACCAGTTTTTGTATAAACTTTTGCCTTTGCGTAAAGAATCTCTTCTGCTCCTTGTTTCCTAGGAGGAGGAGAATATCTAAAATCTTTCAAATATTTAGGATCTAATTTAGTTGCACCTATCTTTTTTAAATATAAATAATATTCTGGAATTTCTACTCCAGCTGAATATAATAAATCGGCCTTATCAATTAACTCGTTTTTCTCTACATCAAATAGAATTCTTCCTCCATCTATTAATATAACTCTATCAACATAAGGTAATACTCTATCTAACTTATGCTCAACTATAATTAAGCTCCTTCTTTCACTTCTAAAAGTTTTTATTAAGGAAAAAATTTCAGCTGTACCTTTAGGATCAATGTTAGATGTTGGTTCATCTAAAATTAATGCTTTTGGTTGCATAGCTAATACTGAAGCTAAAGCTGTTCTCTGTAATTCTCCTCCAGACAAATTACTTATATCTCTATCTAATAACTCAGTTACACCAGTCATTTTAGCAGAAAGTTCTACTCTTTTTTCTATCTCATCTTTTGGTAACATAAAATTTTCAGGACCAAAGGCTATTTCGTCCTTTACTGTATAATTAAATACTTGAGTTTCGGGATCTTGCAATAAAGTACCTACTAGCCTGGCAGTTTCATAGATAGGCTGCTTTCTAGGATCTTTACCATAAACATATATTTCACCATCAACTTCAGCTGTTATCATGTTAGGAATTACGCCATTAATTGAATTTATTAGAGTAGATTTTCCTGAACCTGATTTACCAACTATTAATACTGATTCTCCATCCTCAATTTCTAAATCATCTATAACTAGCGATGGTTTCATCCTACCTGGATAATAAACCTCCAAATTCTTGATTTGTATAAATTTCATTGCCCTACCGCCCTTGCAATAATTATTGCAAGTACTCCAGCTATAATTCCCATTATTATATCTCCAGGTAAGAAAGCCTCTATAGTAAATATTATCTTACCCCAGTTCACATAACCACCATATAAAAATGGCTTAAAGAAGCCATCATAAAATAACGGATCAGGAAACGCCCATAACGCTCCAATTATAGCACCTTCTATAGCACCTAAACCATAAGCTATAGGCTTATACATGTTTCCGGAATACTCTTCTTCCTCTTCCGATCCTGATGAGGCTTTAGCTATCGTTGTTTTACCTCGTGCTCTACTTATTCCCTTGAAACTTGATATTCCAAATGGTTGTCCACCTGTAGCTGCTATTAACAGATCTACAAATAATCCATATGTTAAACTTTCGTATATTAGAAAAATTGGTTCTCCACCAAAACCATAATGGAATAAATCTCCTAAAATATCAAAAATAGCTAGACTTAATATGCCTGTTCCTACTTTTCTTACTAATCCAGCTACTATAAATACTATTAATAATCTGCCTAAAAATCCTACATTAATAAAAGGATTACTTGGAATAAATTTTCCTAGAAATGCACCTATATAGAATTCCCAAACTACTGAAAACGCTGCACCAATTCCTATATAAACTAAGTCTAATGTTGAAAATCCTCTAAGTCCTCCAGTTTTCTTACCAAATAAAAATGCTATTGCTATTGCAACAGCAAAATACAAAAGAACTAGTTCCCAAGGTAATTCTCCAGGGGCATTTACTATTCCGCTTATACCATTAAAACCCATAATTATCTATCCTACTACTTTAAAAACAGATAATAAGGATTTCTTACATAGTTCTTGTCAATTATAAAATACTATATAGACTAAATATTACTCATTTTTGAAAATACTCATGTTAAGAACGAAATTGTTGTGCATTTTTTATAATTACAATTTTATTTTACGACTAGATAAAGAAGCGAATTATATAAGAAAACAAAATATATTGAATAGATATTATAATAGAAATACTATTTAAAGATATATTATTATTTTATTAATATTGTCTATATTATGTTTATTGATTTAGTAATCTCACAGCTCTGTGTATTCCATATTCTTCTGCTAATTTAGCTATTTTTCCTTGAACGAATGTTCCAAGTAAATCTCCGAAATAGTCTTCTCCTATTCTAACTATTATTGCGTATTGCTTAAATCTGAATTTATCCTCTATACCTATTGCGTTAAGCATTGCTCTTCTACCTGCTTGTACTGCCACTTGTGCTGACATCGGAATAAATGATTTAGTAGTAGCTGAATCTCCTGCTCCATAAACGTCTTCGTAATCTACTGATTGTAAATATTCGTCAACAAGCATTCTACTATTTATATTACTTAAGCCTAATTCAGATATAAGTGGGGATCCTTTAAATCCTATTGAAGATATTATAATATCGGCATCTATTTTTCCTTCTGATGTTTCTATTACTCCCTGCGAAATAGAATCTACTTTAGTTTTTAGCATGACATCTACTCCAAGTTCTTGTAATTTATTCAAAGCATAATTAGAAGCCTTATAATTCATAAAACTTAATAGTCTATCTTGTCCCTCAATTAGATATACTTTGTCCTTCTTCTTTCCTAATTGTATACTTACACTGGCTAATTCTACTCCTAATGGACCACCACCAATTATCGCAATTTTTCTCGCATTCATGATTTTTTCTCTGAGATAAAGTGCATCTTCAACATTTTCTATTTTATCCGTGTTAGGAAATATTTTTTGAGTATAACCTAAAGATATAATTAACTTATCATAATTTAGTTCTCCCCCTGATGTTATTACTTTTTTATTTTTAAAATCTATGTTTTTTACAGTAGCTCTCAAAACGTTTTTGTATGGAATTTTAGCTATTTCTGGATTTCCTGTCTTTACTACGTCAACTAGTCTGTGTGTTAATACAAAGTAATCTTTATCATCTATCAGTATTGAATCATGCGTTTTAAATGCGGAAAGGCCTGCAAATCCTCCACCTAAAATAACTGTCCTCATATGTTTATATTCAACTCAGATTTTTTAAGCATTTCTTACTATACTTATAAATTTCTTTTTCATTTATTATAGATAAAAAAATTTTTATAAAATGAAAGTTTTTATCATTATCTTTAGCATAAAGTATAAGCATATTAAACTTATTTTAATTTCTAGATCAGAAACCTTAAATATCAAAAAGAATAATAAAAATTGATTATGCCAAGCATCTTTGTAGACTTCGGATATACACTAGTAGGATTTAAACCATCATTCTATGAGAAAGTTTATGATATTATAAAAGATTACAATAATAATGTCTCATTAGATAAAGTATTTAGAGCTTACGTTAAAGCAATGTCAAAAAACAACTTTCCTGACGAAGAAGGAAGGGATGTAGTAGATCTAAAAGATTTCCTTTACCATTTAGGCATTACTCCTAGGGAAAAATTGTTAAAAGAATTAGATAAAGCAAGAATAAGAGATGGAGAGCCTTTTCTATATGACGATACTATTGACTTTTTAGAGAGCTATAAATCTCTTGGATATAAAATAATTTTAGTAAGTAATGCCAGTAAAGGAATTTACAAACTAATAGATAAGTTTGAATTAATGAAATATTTTGATGGACTAGTACTTTCATTTGAAGTAAAACTAGTTAAACCTCATCCTAAAATATTTTTCAAAGCGTTAGAAAAATCCAAAGAATATCCAGACTTCCATTTGGGCGATATTTATGAAATAGATTACATAGGAGCAAAAAGAGCGGGAATACAAGGAATGTTAATAGATAGACAGAATTTTTATCCAGACATAAGAGAAAATAAGGTAAAAAGCTTAAAAGAATTAATAAGAGAAGAAAATAAAATAAATTCGTTAGAAATCTAAATACATAGAAAATATAAAAGCTCTATGCATGTTTGTTTCAACGTTTATTAATTCACAATCATTTTATTTATCGATCAAAAATGGAATACGATGATTTATTTAAAATAAAGCCTATATATGAGTACGATATTCTAAATTCAAATCTAGCTTATGTAGTAAGAGAAAATAAACCTATAGTTGTAATTAATGGAGAAAAAATCAATTTAAATGGTTATGCAGATTCAGTAAAATGGATAAATAAAAATAAAGCATTGATAACTTTGGATCCAACAGGTGAAGAAAAAAGAAAAATATTATTATGGGAAAGTGGTAAAATAAACTCTATATTAGATGATTCTTTCGATAATAATTCTCCTTATCCTATAAATTCTGGATTCTTATTTCTTTCAAATAGAGAGGACGATACTATTCATTTATATTATATGAAAAATTACGAAGAAATAATAAAGATAAGCAAAGGAAAGCTACCGGTATCAAATTTTTGTTCTTCAGGAAAATATGTAGTGTATAGTCAAGGAATATATGATAATGATATATTCATTTCCGATTTATACGGAAATATAATTGATAAAATCTCTTTTCCAAACTCTGAACAATACCCTTCAAGCTCTCAATGCTTTATTAATGATGAAGAATTTATGTTTTTATCTAACCATAAAAATTATCTAAGTCTATATAAATATAACATAAGAACTAAACAGATTTCTACACTGATAGAAGAAAACCATGAAATATACGAAGCTATTCCTTACAATGGAATAACTTATATTAGAGACAATAATGGAGAATATGAAATTTTAAACAATAACAACATCATCTTAGCAGAAGGCTATAATTCTGAGCTAAAAAGCGATAATGGATACCTATATTTTTTAGGTTCCAGTTACAATCATTCCTTTGATATCTTTAGATTTAAAGAAAAAGTAGAAAAATTAACCAATTCTATGGAGAATATAGATAACAGAGGTTTCGTAAAACCTAAAAAAGTGAAATATGATAGTAATGGTATAGAAATTCATGCGTTACTATATGAGAAATCAGAGAATGATTCAAAAGGAGTTGTATATATTCATGGTGGTCCAGATTGGGAATGTATAGATTATTTTAATCCTGAGATACAATTATTTGTACAAAATGGATTTAAAGTTATTTGCCCAAATTTTAGAGGATCTACAGGCTACGGTAGAAAATTCAATCATTTGAATGATAAAGATTTAGGCGGTGGAGATTTAATAGATGTAATAAATTCAGTTAAGTTATTAGGTAATGTAAAGGTTGCCGTAACTGGAGGAAGCTATGGGGGATATCTGACTATGATGGCTATAACGAAATATCCAGATTTATGGTGTTCAGCAGTAGCAGTAGTTCCTTTTGTTAATTGGTTTACTGAAAAGAAGTTTGAAAGAGAAGTATTAAGGCAATACGATGAGATTAAAATGGGTGATGATGAAAATTTATTAAGAGATAGGTCTCCCATATTCTTTATAGATAGAATAAAGTCTCCATTAATGATATTGGCTGGAGAAAACGATCCTAGATGCCCAGTAGAAGAAACATTACAAATTGTAAAAGAATTAGAAAAATTAGGTAAGCAAGTCAAATATAAGGTTTATAAGGATGAAGGACATGGATTTCAACAGATAGAAAATTATGTAGATTCGATTAAAGAAACTGTAGAATTTATAAAGGAACATTGTAAATAGCTTTTGCTAACTTTATTTTTATTAATGTTCATTTTCTTCTCATTTTAACTTTTATTTATAAGTGATAATTATTCATTAAAACATATGAAAACAGATTATCTTTATCAAAGAGCTAAGGAATTTCTTCTAGCTTCAGAATTTAATTATGATAAAGAATTTTATGATCTTTCAGCAATCGCAGTAGAAGAAGCGCTTTATATGGTATTAAATGCGAAGCTATTAGATTTAGGTGTTAATATCCCTTGGTATTTAGATTTTGAAGGATTGTTTCGAATATTATCAAAATATTCCACGATCAAAGTCAATGATAAGGAAATAATAAAAATGTTAAATGAAATAAGGATAAAACTAGGATATTCTATACCATTAGAATTAGATAAAGAAAAAATTAGAAAGCTAATAGATTTCGCTGACAATTTTATGAAACAAATTGAGTAATCTTGGCTTTAATATTAAGTTGTTTA
The DNA here is from genome assembly GCF_002116695.1 of Acidianus manzaensis. Lineage (NCBI taxonomy): Archaea > Thermoproteati > Thermoproteota > Thermoprotei > Sulfolobales > Sulfolobaceae > Acidianus > Acidianus manzaensis. The sequence continues at coordinate 2,357,290 of NZ_CP020477.1, read as the reverse complement.
AATTCTAAGTTTAGATTTCTTAGTAAATTTAAAGCGTTTTCAGTTATACTAGGAGCTACTAGCAAACCTCTACATTTACCAAATTGCTTATGCCCATAAATTACATATCTATGTAACTGAGATACTGCTTGTAAAGAAGCTCTCCTTCTCTTAAACTCCATAATTACCTTTATTCCATTAGAGTCTTCCCCTAATAAGTCAACTATTCCATAAGGTGTTCTATATTCTCTTTGAATAATTTTTAATCCATTTTCAATCAAGTTAGGGTTTTTGATTACTGCGTTGACAAAATCTATTTCATCTCCTTCTAGTTTAAACTCTCCATCTTTAACCAAGGCTGAAGTGATATAGTAAATGTTATGTAAACGAATTCTTAACTCTTCTTTTGGTTTTCTTCTTATTCCTAGTATAGTAAAAGGTTCTTTAATTATAAGTATTTTAGTTCCGGGAGGTTGCCAATTTAATGGTTCTCTCTTTACATTTTCATGAACTATAAGACTACCGTCAAGCTTAATGATTATTAATCTAGGAGCGAGCGTAGCAATAGATGATGCTCTACCTTCATATATTATATCACAATCTGCAAATACTGTAATTAATCTATTATAAATAGAATTACTGAGAAATTGATAAGCTTGAGAAAAATCCGGCTCTTGCAGTATAGAAAACATCATATAAAAAGTAATACCGAGCCGAAAGTTTTAAACTTATGTATATGGTGGTATTACCTCATCTTTTGTTGGATCTTTACTATAATCTATGTATATGTTCTTAACTTTAACATATTCTTCTATACCGTACTTAGAGTTTTCTCCTGCTTGACCAGATAATCTAAACCCAGTATGATACCCTTGCGAAGCTTCTGGACCAGGCATATTAATGTATAATTCACCAAACTTAATTTCTCTAGAAGCCTTCATCGCTAATGATAAATCTTTTGTAAATAAATATGATGCTAATCCATAATCTGAATCATTAGCTAATTCTATTACTTCGTTGAAATCATCCGAAACTTTCATTGCGCCAATTACTGGACCAAATATTTCTTCTCTAAATATTTCCATATTTTGTTTCACATCGGTAATTATTGTAGGCATATAGAAGAATCCTTTAGAAAGCCTATCTGACAATTCAGGTTTTCCTCCACCATATATTACTTTTGCTCCTTGAGAAATTGCGTTCTCAACGAATCCAGATACTTTGTTTACTGCTTGATTATTTATTAATGGACCCATATCAGAATTTCTTGGATCTCCTATTTTCAATGTTTTAGTTTTTTCTAAGAATAAGTTCAAGAATTTGTCGTAAACATCTTCATGTATATATAATCTTTCTGCAGCTATGCAGGATTGTCCTGCATTCCAATACTTTGCCCACATTAAAACTTTAGCTGCTAGTTCTAGGTCTGCATCTTTCCATACTATAAAAGGAGCTTTTCCACCTAATTCTAAGATTAGTTTAGCCATAATTGAAGATGATGATTTCATTACTTGTTGTCCAGTTTTTGATTCTCCAGTTAATGTTATTACTGAAACTTTTTTATGTGATGTTAAATAATCTCCTACAACACTTCCTTTACCTGTGATTAAATTTATTGTTCCTGGTGGAAATCCAGCTTGCCTAGCTTTTTCTACTATCCATCCTGCAGTAAATGGAGTATCTGAACTGGGCTTTACTACTACTGTATTTCCAGTTATTAAAGCAGGACCTATTTTTCTAGCAACCATTGCTGCTGGAAAATTCCATGGAGTTATAGCTAAGACTACGCCATAGGGAACCTTATACTGATAAATTATTCTTTCACTCTTAGTTCCTTCAACAACATCTCCATTTATTTTTCTTGCAAATTCAGCATAAAACTGCAACTGATCTAAAACTCCATCGACTTCTTGAACTGCTTCTCTTTTTGGCTTACCTACCTCATCCATTAATAGTTCTTCTAACGATTCTCTATCTTGTCTAATCAAATCTATTAATTTATATAAGTATTTACTTCTTTCAACTGACGTTAATTTTTCCCATTTCTTCTGAGCATCGTATGCTGCATCTATAATTCTATCTGCGTCATCTCTAGATGCAGCAGCGAACTTACCGTAAATTTCTCCAGTACTAGGATTATATTTTGTTAGATACTCTTCAGAAGAAGGCTTTACCCATTCTCCGTTTATGAATAATTCTTGAATCTTCTCCATAAGTATATATTTTATGGAAATTTACTAATAAAGCTTAATGATTTATAAATAGTTTTATAAAAACTTAGAGGATTAAGAGAAGTGTTTGAATTATATTACAAAAATTATGAATTAAAATAGTATCTTATTATTTACTCTTTCTTGCTATTAGAATAACTAAAATGGATATTAGAATTCCTGCAACTATTACATAGCCTATATAAAATGAAAATTTAGTAATGGGAGAAACTGAGCTTTCAGATGATATTTTAGTTGATATTTTACTTGAAGTATTTGGCATACTAGATGTATTCTCTTTGTAAGTAGAAGTTACGTTGGAATGCGAAACTGCTGTCGGCTTTACAGTTATTTCTATCGTTTTACTAGTTGTAGAATTACCGAATATATTTTCTGCTATTACAGAAACTTTGTAAGTACCATTTGAAGTTATACTATAAGAAACAGTATTAAATGGTAAATTACTTGTTGATATTATGCTTTTATTTATAATCACATATACATCACTTATACCATAATACGAATAATTCTCTATGGAATATGAAATGTCTAATAGAGTATATCCATTAAATTGAATAGTAGATACAGTTACGTTAGGTTCAGGAGGCTTCGAAAAATCTACGTTTTTAGTAACTGGATTACCAGATACCGTTAAATCTTCCTGGCCTAAATTAAAATTAATATTCTTTTCTAATGTAGTATTTTCAAATATAATTTGATTACTATAAATACCTATAAATATTGGAAGATTTAGTATAATTTTTCCTTGTGACAAATCTTCCTCTTTAATACTTGGATTAATTAGCTCTGTATAATTATACCATAATCCATTTTTCTTTACTTGTATTAATGTAAACATATAATTACTTCCAGATAATTGATTTAAATTGTATGCATATTCAATACCAATTATATTAGGATAATCCATATAAGCAGAAATCACTACTGCATTAATCTTCCAACTATGTAAGATTTTTCCATTAACATAATATAATGATACTTCAGAAAATGTTAAGTTACTTACTTGAATATCAAGAATTGTAATGAAATAATCGGTAGAATTGCTTATGCTTAAAGCTGAAGTGATAGGACCAATTTTATTAATTAATTTCCCATCAAAATTAAATATATAAATATAATCAGTGAAAGTATTACTTGATAAGCCATCTATAGAATTAATTTCACGCAAAAGTTCATTGGAACTTATATTTTGTATTGCAATACAATTTTCTCCAAAAGCAACTATAGATCCTGAAGATATATCGAGAGATTTATTTGAAATATTAATATTCTCTATAAATTGAAAATCACGAAAAACTAAAATATTAAGAGACGAAAATCCACTTTGTTTGAATAATGCCAAAATATAACTTCCATTTGTCATAACTGAATAAAAATATCCTGAAGCTAATTGTGTAGGTAAAGTCCATGAAGTACCATTAAATAACGAATAATATAGACCAGATGAATTAGGAGATGAAGCAATAAAAACAAGTAAAACTTTCCCGTCATATATCGCAGTTGATATAGAAGATACATTCATCTTACTGAATAATTGATAATTTTTATTATCATATATATAATATAATTTAGACGAAATAATAGTTATACTAAGATTATTTGAACCAGTTATACTCTCAGTTCCATTAAGTCTAAGATTCATTTTTATGAAGAATTCTAAATAATGACCATCATATTGTAAACTATTGCTAATTAGTGGATAATTTAGCGAAACTTTTCCTGAAATATTTACAGAATTAGATAAACTATTAACTAGTGTTATAGGAGATATCAAAGTAGTAAAAAGTATAATAAATCCAAGTATAACTATACTTCTCATACATGCAGTTATTAATATGTTAATTAAAACCTTTATCCTATCATTTATTGTTTGAAATAAGTAAATTAATAAATTTCGTCATTTTATCTATTAAAAAATAATTATTTTTGTTTCTATATCTAATACTTAAAAAACTCTAATATTATAAATTATTAAATATAAATCAATTTTATTGTCTACTCAATAATATTTCATTACAATTATAGAATATCATTCTATAATATAGGAGACACATAACATATCTTCTCGTTGTAGTTACTTCGTTAAAGTCCTTATGGTTGTCGTACATATTTATATAATAAAGAAGTTAAATTCTTTAAATATTTATTATTTCTGTAAAATACATAAATAATGGGTATACACATATAATAAAATAAGTATAAAACATATAATATCATCTTTTCAAAAAGGTTTTTATTAATTTAAGCAACATTATTTTATGTCATCCATTTTTGACAGTATAAATGCTTGGCAATATAAACCGTTTAGAAGAATGGGCGTTACTATAGATGAAGAAATATATTTTGCTAAACTTATTGATAACTTATTGGAAAATGATAAAGATAAAATAATACTAGAAATTGGTTGTGGAAATTGCCTAATTAGCAGATATCTAAAGGAAAAAGGATTAAATGTCTTCTCTATAGAGAATTGGAACGAAGAAATGAGTATCAATGAAATAAAAAAATATAAAGGAATGTGTAAATTAAATTTAATCCAAAATTTATTTCCATTACCTTTTAGAGAGTCTTCTTTTGATGTTATTTATTCCGTATTATATTTTTATAATGTACCAAAAAGTAAAAGAAAGGATTATATTAAGGATATCCAAAGAACATTAAGAAATAATGGAAAATTCATCTTGATGGATGTAGAAGCTATGAGAGGAATGAGGAAAGATTTCATTTCCGAAGGATTTAAAGAAGACTATTTTACAACTAATCAAGGAGTTTTTATATCAATACTCAAAAAGTAGACTTTTTATTATCTCCTCGTTTTTGTGAAACATGCAAATAGGAATAGCAGCTCATAGCGGAGAATATACAGAAAAAATGAGAAAAAATGCAAAAGAGTTAGTTTCCGGAATAAAAGAAAAATGTAAAAATCCAGTACTAATCTTAGGAGGATATTGGGGTTTAATGAAAGAAGTTGTAGATCAAGCAGTATCCTTAGATATCCCAGTAGTATTAGTTTTGCCTATCGAAAATGAGAGCTCTAATATTCCTGAAAAAGTAATAAAAATTAATTCTGGAATGGAATATAGAGCTAGATCAGTTCCTTTGGTAAGATCTAGTGATATCTTAATAGCATTAGGTGGAGAGGCAGGTACTCATATAGAAATACTTATGGCATATGCTATGGGAAAACCAGTTTACATTCTTATTGATACAGGATATAGTACAGATAAATTAAAAGAAGCATACCCTGAGTATTTAGATAATAGAAAAGCCACTAAAGTTACTTATGTTAAAACTGTTGACGAGCTTTTGAACAAATTATGCTGTGGAGAAAGAAAAGAAGAAGGAAGAATTATTGACGTAGGTTAGTCTGAGTGATTAATATATATTAATTTACATGTTATTCTATTATGATATTATCTGTTGATGGAGGAGCTACTAAAACAGTTGCAATAGTTTATAAAGATGAAATACTAGGCATCGGAATTTCTTCATCAGGTAATTATACTGAAGTAGGGGAAGTAGAAGCTAAAAATAACATATTGGATGCAATAAATGAAGCATTAACAAATGCCTCTGTATCAATGAAAGAAATAGATAGAGCAATTTTTTCCCTAGCAGGAATAGGCGACTCTAAAAAATTTACTGAAATAGGAGAGAATATAGCTAAGAGTATATTCAAAAATGCAGTAGTTATAAATGACGGAGTAGGAGCATTAAGAGCTACTAATATGCTTAATGATGGTGGAGTTTTCGCTCCAGGTACAGGAAGTGTAGGGTATATACAAAAAAATGGAATTATTCAAAGAATTGGAGGATGGGGATGGTTTTTTGGAGATGAAGGATCAGCATCTTGGATAAGCAGAACTGCAATAACTTATGCGATAAGAAGTATAGATAAAATAGAAGAAGAAAGCAAGCTACCAGAAGAAATTGAAAAATTTTTTGGAGGAGAATTTAGAGAGGTAGTAATGAAATTATCAAAAGAGCAGAATAAAAGATTAATTGCTAGCTTTGCAGTGAAGGTTGACGAACTTTCAAAGAATGATTCCTTATCTCTGAAGGTAATTAATTTAGCATCTCAGTATATTTTATCTATGGTGAGAAGACTAAAAAGAGAATTTAACAATGATAAAACCAAAGTAGCATTGTTAGGTGGAGTTATGAGATCTTCTAAAATAAGTCAAGATTTACAAAATGAAGTGAATAGAATATTCTATGGATATCATGCAGCAATAGGAGGTATAATAACTTTAGAAAAAATTAATGATGAAGACATAAGAGATAATCTAGTTAAGCAATTTAACAATAAACTCTATAAAGAACCAGATGAAAGATTAAAGAAATTCCTATTTATAGAAAATAAAGAGGAGATATTACATGGATTATAAAACAGCTTATGAGCTAGCTATAGAAAATCCAGATAAATATTGGGGGTCATTCTCTTCTAGACTAGAATGGTTTAGAAATTGGGACAAAGCATTAGGCAATGGATGGTTTATCAACGGAGAAACTAACATTGCATTAAATTCTTTAAACCATTCAGGAAAAGCCTTAATTTGGTACGGCGAAAACGGAAAAAGTAAAGAAATAACTTATGCAGAATTAAATAATTTATCGAGCAGAATCGCAGGAAAACTGAAAAGTTTAGGGGTTAATAGGGGTGATAGAGTAGCAATTTATATGCCAAATATGGTGGAGACAATTGCCTCAGTTTTAGCTTGCGCAAGATTAGGAGTAGTATATACTTTAATATTTGCAGGATTAGGAGAAGAAGCAATTAAAAGCAGACTAGATGACTTTAAACCCAAAATTTTGATAAAAGCTTCACACACTTATAGGAGAGGAAAAAGCATACCACTGTATTTTAAGGGAGACATAGAATTTAATAGAGATGAAGAGTTTGATTTTGAAGAAAAAGATAATAGTTATGAAAAAATAGAAAGTAATGAAGCACTAAAGGTAATGTACACTTCCGGAACAACAGGAAAGCCAAAAGGAATCATATTACCTCATGGAGCTTGGATGGTAGGAGATTACACAGTTTTTGATATAATGTTCTCTTTAAAGCCAAAAGATATAGTATTTACTACAGCTGACATTGGCTGGATTACGTTTTCAAGAATAATGTACGCTACACTTTTACATGGTGGAACTCTAGTTTTTATGGAAGGTGCTCCAGATTTTCCAAAAGATAGAATACCTAAAATAATAGAAGAAACAAATCCAAAATTATTCTTTACATCACCTACATTACTTAGATTATTAAGAAAACTTGAAGTAAAAATACCTAAAGTAGAATACTCTGCTACAGCAGGAGAAATAATGGATGAAGAAACATGGAATTATACTAGTTATGCAGAGAAATTTACAGACGTCTATGGACAAACTGAACTAGGATACGTTGTAGGTATACCTTTTGCTTTAGGAGTAGAACCGAGAAAAGGATATGCTGGCGTACCATTCCCTGGAGCTGTTCTAGATACTTTAGACGAACAAGGAAAACACACTGACAACGTAGGATATCTAGTGGCAAAAACTAAATTTCCAACTCAATTTATAGGAGTTTTAAATAATGAAAAGAAATATAGAGATTATTTTAAATTTGGTTATCATGATACTGGAGATTTAGCAATAATAGTTAATGGATACGTCAAAATAGTTGGTAGAGCTGATGATATGATAAAAATTGCAGGACACAGAATAACTAGCGGAGAAGTTGAAAGTGTAATATCTGAAATACCTGGAGTAATTGAAGTAGCTGCAGTTGGCATCCCAGATGAAATAAAAGGCGAAAAGTTAATAGTTTTCATAGTAGGAAATACAAATGAAAATATAGTCAAAGAGAAAGTAAGAGAAGAACTAGGTGCAATATACGTTATAGATAAAGTATACATTGTTACCAGATTACCTAAATCAAGAAGTGGAAAAATAGTTAGGAGAGCATTAAGAGATTTATTATTAGGTAAGTCATTTGACTCTACATTACTTGAGGACCCAGAAGTGCTAAGAGAAATTAAAGATATAATATATAATAAAAAATAAATTTATGAAAAGATAAAAAATTTATTATCTAGCTATCTGATAGCTTGAATAGGTAGAACATCTATTATACCATTAACTCCTACTAGTATGATAGAATTATAAGTAACGAGTATATTTCCAGGTCCCGGGGAGACTGGAGTTTGAATTTCTTTTATTAATGAACCGTTTAACGATAAAACAAATAAGGTACCAGTTCTATTTTGTATCAGTACTTTACCATAAGCTATGTCTACATTACTTGTAGTAAAACCAGTATTGAAAGTCCATAAAACTTTGCCGGAAGTTAAATTTACAGCATATAAAATACCTACTGGAGAATCATGGAACACAATTCCTTTATATATTACTGGCGGAGGAGATTCTAAATTTGGAGGCATGCTAGTATAACCTTCATTTATTAACCATAATACATCTCCGTTTTTAGAGTTCATTGCAACCAAATATTCATCTATACTATTATTAAATGTAAATCTTATAGTAAATGATGTAACCACTATCCCATTAGAATAGGAAGGAGAAGAATCGTCAAGTCCTCCTAAACAATATCCTGAAAAATCATTAGTGAAATTATCTTCCCATATAACTTTTCCGTTGTTAGCGTTTATAGCCCAGAAAACATAAGGATTTGCAGAACCAAAATACACTATGTTACCCACTAGTAACATGGATGACATACTAACATAGCTTCCTAAATATGTGTTCCAAACTAATTTTCCACTAGTTATATTTAGTGCAAAAACTTCATCATTTCCATTAGCTTCTATTACCATACCTTTATAGTAAGCTGGAGTAGGCATATCTTCTCCTAAAGTTTGGTACGTCCAGAGTACTTTACCATTGCTAACATTTAACGCAATTATGGCATTGTATCCTGTTCCTCTAATAGAGGAATTTTGAAACATATTATTGCCTAATCCTATAATTAGTATTCCATTAACTATTATTGGCTGCGTCATTATTTGATTTTGAAATTCTTCATACCATACTATTTTGCCAGAGCTATCATTTATAGCATAAACACAACCTAAATTGTACATTAGTGAATTATTAATCATAGGACCAGAAGTTGTTATAATCATTAAATTACCATATATGGAAGGAGGTTCTATAATTGCTCCCGTTACATTTAATAAAAAATAGCCAGTAGTTACTGGAAGGAAATAAACGTGAGATGGAGAATTCTCAAATACTTCTATATTCTCATTATATAGTTTTGAATTTTCTGGAATACTCTGTATTACGGTTACTTTTGGAGAAATATTTACTGGAGCAGAATTAGGAATTAGAGAGCTAGAATAAGTGGATGTATGCCTTAAAATATTTAAACCAGAGATAGGAAGCTTATGATTTTCATATAGCGTAAAACTTGATACACCAACTAATACACTTATTATAATCGCGAGCCCTATTATTTGGTTCTTATTCATTATAGTTTGGTTAACTAACTAGTTTATATACTTTACCGAAATATTTAAATTAAATTAGCAATTTTTTAGTCTAACAAAAGTAGAAATGGCATAATATATTATCAAATAATTATTTTAGAAATATATAATAATATCATAAGAGTTTCACTCTATAGAAAAATATTTATTAGAAAAATAATTAGCTTGAAATCTTTATTATTTCTTCAAAGGAATAATTCACTCCTTTATATGAATAGAAGAAAGTAACTTCGTAAATACCTGGAGTTACCAGTTTATCTATGTACAGCGTATATTGACTTGTACCAGAATAAACGTAAACAGCGATTGCTGATGGTAAGATTTCAGGTTCATAATATACAGTGTAATTTGTTCCATTTAAGTTAATTTCGTTTAAAGATATATGCCCACCTAAAGGTGTAGTTGCCGTTATTGTAACATTAATATAACCTATTGTGGAATTATATTCTCCTTCTACAGCAGTATTTTCAACTTGAAATTCTGGCTTAGCTTTTACCGTAGTTAAAGTTAATTTCATAGAATAGTTACCTATAGAGGTAACTATTATTGCATTATATTCTCCAGGTAGTAATGTAAAGTTATTTGGATTTATTTGAACTTCACTAGTATAATTTCTAGGAAATACGTATAATGAAATATTGTATGTTCCAGATTTGTCTATATAATATGTTGGTTCAAATTTACTTCCTGATGGATGATAGAATATGTAATATTCCGAGTCATTTAAGAATATAGAATAGAAATATATTCTTCCCAAAGGTATATTGGCGTTAACTTTTGCGTATATTTCATAATATCCACTAACGTTAAATAATTGAGCAGAAATTATGTTTAATGACGGTTTAGGAGCTATTCCAAAGCTAATTGTTATAGTACTAGATCCTTGCTGAGAAACAAATTCTGCTTTATATATTCCATTAGATAAATGTGCAGGTGAATAAGTAGAGTTTAATGTTGATAAGTAAATTGTATAAGAGTCCGTTCCATTATAATACCATACAACTTGTCCATCTGAACTTTGCTTATAAAACGCATAGTAAGTAGTCTTATTTACAATTACTTCATAAAGATTATCATGAACTTTAGAAGGTATTCCAGATGCTTGAATTGTTGCTTTAATTACAGAATCTCCATTTAAGTTATATAGTGTTGCATTGACTACTTTGAATTTTGAAACACCAGCAGAAACTGGTTTTTCTAATGATGGGCCAATAAAAACCATAGCTAACAATAAAATTACTACTATACCAAAACCTATTATCCCATATATTTTTGTATTCTCCATATTTACTGCTATATTATCTTATTTTTAAATATTATCTATATATCTACTAAAAATTTAGTAGACTATATTACACTCTATAAAATATATTTTCAACAGTATCTATATTATCTCCATATGAAGAATTAAAAATCTAAAAAGAAATTATAAATAGATTATTTTACGACTATTTTAGGTTTGAATGGCTTAGGCTCAGGCAATTTCAAAAATAGTAGAGCAACAAAAACTCTAAGCATTGCTACTGCAAATAGTAATAATCTAATTGCGTAAACCCCAATAATAGAGAAAAAGTATTCAGCAATTATTGAGCCAATACTTGCTCCTACTAAGTATCCTAATCCTTCAATAGCATTATATATTCCTACTGATTTTCTAGCGTTTGAAGAAGAATCGTACAGATAGGATAGATAAGCTGTAGAGTTAACTGAATTAGTGAATCCAGCTACTATATTAGCTAAATAAATCTCATAAATAGTAGTTGAAAGAGCGTAGGCTAAAGGAAAAGTAGCTAAAAGTAATCTTCCAGTGAACATCATAATCTTTCTATGATTATCTACCAGATAACCAATCTTTCTTTGCAAAATTAATGTGGAAATTCCAGATATTACACTAATTATTGCTATTTCCATAAAATTCATATGATATACATAAACTTGAGCCATAGGAAAAAGTGGCCATGCTAAAGACCATACTATACTAAAGAAAAAAGTTATTAAAAGATAATTTTTAAGCTCTCGAGATATTTTTCCAATTTTTATAGAGCTTGGGTCAGAATCTACGTCAAAATTAATTGCTATGTATCCGTCAGTTAAAGTAAGTATTCCAGTGATGATAAAGAACTCTCTTACTAAAGAGAAATCATCTCCTACAATAAAACCCGTTATTAAAGTAGCTATTAATCCACCTAAAGTAGAATAAAAAGAGTACTGAGCTAATATCTTCCCCCTAGAAGTGTAACTAACTTTATCCATTATTAAATACCAACCATATAATGAAATACCCATAAAAGCATCCAAAGTTAGATACATTCCAGTAAAAAGGATATTAAATGGAATAATTGAAAGAATTATCCACAAAATGCCTGTTAAAAATGTACCTAAGGCAACTAGTTTTTTCGCGTTTAAATTTGTGTAAGATAAGAAAAATTGTATAATTGCTGGTAGAACCGTACCTGATGACGAAATTAAACCTAATTGTTCTCCCAAAATTCCACTTGCAGTACTAACGAACGATATGAAAGGTTGAACAAGATTTAATGAGAAATTCTTAATTAAAATATAAGTTCTCAACGGTTTCATAGATACTAACTTAATGGTAACTATTATAACCTAGTTTTTAACGCTAACTGTGAAGATTTACAAGGATTATATTTGGAAATAGAGTAAAGAAAGAATAATTAACTTAGAAAACAACTATAAATATTTAAGTCTTGCTTTTATATACTTTTTCCATAAAATTACTCAGGACTTCCATAACCGCCACCGCCTGGAGTTTCTATAATAACCTCTTCACCTTCATTTATTGTAGTACTAAATTTACTATCTTTAATTTCTTTACCTGCTATCGATATTTTAGCAGTTTTACCATTATCTCCTCCTTTTAAACCCCAAGGTCCTATTTTAAATCTATCAGCTAGAATTGATAAAGTCCCATCAGATAGTAATTTAAAACCTCTAACTATTCCATCTCCTCCCTTGTATTTTCCATTACCTCCACTTTTTTCCCTTATTTGATATCTAGTAAAGAATATAGGATATTGTCTTTCTGCTATTTCTATTGGAGTATTTAAGGTATTAGTCATGTTATTTTGAACTGCAGAAACTCCATCTTCAAATGGTCTAGCACCACTCCCTCCGCCTATAGTTTCGTAATAAGACCAATATTTTCCTCTGTATATTCCGCCTAACATAACGTTCATCATAGTGCCAGAACTGGCAGCAGGAACATCTAAAAATTTCGACAAAGCTAAAAATGTTACATCTGCTACTCTTTGCGAAGTTTCTACGTTTCCTCCTCCTACAGCTGCAGGCTTCACAGGATTTAATATACTACCTTCTGGAGCATTTATTTTTATTATTTGATAAAATCCATCATTTGTAGGAACATCTGAAATCATTGATCTGATAGCAAAAGATGCAGCAGAGTAAGTAACTCCTAAAACTGCATTTAAAGGTCCATCAATTTGTTTATCTGTTCCAGAAAAATCCGCAATTATTTCGTCTTCTTTTATTTCTAGATTTAATTTTAATTTTATCAAATTATTGTCTTTCCACTCTAAGTAATCTTCTGCTTGATATGTTCCTCTTTTCCACGATTTTATTTTATTTAATGTTAGATTTTTTGAATAGGATATTGATTCTTTCCATGCATTTATTGCATTATTATCCTTTTCTATTAACTGTTTTATCCTTTTTATTCCTAATGAATTTGCAGAAATTTGTGCCTTTAAATCACCTAATGATACTTCAGGTACTTTAAAATTATTTTTTATAATACTGATAATTTCACGATTAAGTTCTCCTTTTTTTACTATTTTAGTAGGTGGAATTACTATTCCTTCTTCATATAGCGTTTTAGCATTAGGATTCAAAGATGCTGGCAAAGGCCCACCTACATCAACATGATGAGCTTTATTTATCGCATATCCTATTAATTTTGAATTATAAAAAATAGGAGAAAGAATACCTACGTCATTTAAATGCGTTCCGGAAATATAAGGATCATTAAATATTATAGCATCTCCATCTTCTAATTCCATGCCTTCTTTTTCTAGATAGTTTAATACGTTATCTACACCAATTTTAAACGATCCTAAGTGCACTGGAATGTGTTCAGCTTGCGCAACTATTTTGCCATCTGCTGAAACTATAGCACAGCTATGATCCATTCTTTCTCTAATGTTAGGAGATAAAGCTGATTTCTTTAGATAAACTCCCATTTCTTCTGCTATGTAAATTGTTGCCTTATGAGTAATTTCCCAGCCTTTCATTTCTTACTCACCTTTAGAAATCCCATTTTTTCTACTATGCCTTTCCAATTTGGTTTTATAACTATTGTAGAACTATATTCTTCTATTATAGCTGGACCTTCAACTTCATAACCTAGCGGTAAATCTTCTCTTCTATACACTGGAGTGTCTATCCATTCCCCGTCGAAAAATACTTTTCTATAACTTACTTTAGGATTTCCGGATTCTTTAGGGCAAGGAATCTTAGGTCTAATTGATGGAGTTACTTTAAAGACTCTAATTGTAACTATTTCTATATCTCTATCTAATGTAAATCCATATATTGATTTATGAGTACTTTCAAAATCCTCTTTGATAGTCTTTATATCTTTTACAGGAATTGTTAATTCCCATCCTTGTCCATTATATCTAACATCAGCGTATCTAAGGAAGAAAGTACCTTCTTCTCTTTTGCTTAGAGATTTTTCTAATTCCTCAAAATCTTTTTCTAAATCTTTAGGATAAGATTTTCTAGCCTCGTATTTTTTATCAGCATAGAGCATCCCTAAAGCTGAAAATAATCCTGGATAAGGAGGAATGATAACTTGTGTAATGTTCAATTCATCTGCTAAATCTAAAGCATATTGGGGACCTGCTCCACCATAGGCAAAGAGAGAAAAATTAGAAGGATCATATCCTCTTTCAACAGTAACTAATCTTATAGCTCTAGACATTTCTAGATTTGCCAGCTTAATAGCTTGGTCTGATATTTCAATAACATCTCCTAGTTTTTCTAGTCCTTTTAAGGCTGAATTCTTATCTAAAGGCAAATCTCCTGAAAGCAATTTTTCTCCAATCCTGCCAAGTGCTAGATTTGCATCTGTTAATGTAGGATCTTTTCCTCCTTTACCGTAACAAATAGGACCAGGATCTGCACCAGCACTTATCGGACCTACTCTTAAAGCTTTAGCCTCATCTCTCCAAATTATTGTACCTCCACCTGCAGAAACTTCAGCTAAATCAACAAATGGAAACCTTACCGGATAACCTGATCCTTTCACTACTCTACCGTAATGGGTTCTACCACCTACTTCATACTCAGTGGTAATCTCAATCTCATAATCGACTACTGTTCCAGCTTTAGCTGTTGTTCCTCCCATATCGAAACTGATAGCATTTTTAATTCCTAACTCTTTAGCAAATGAAGCAACTCCAACTACTCCAGCAGCAGGTCCAGATTCAATTATTTGGACTGGTCTTTTCATAGCTTCTTCCGAACTAATTAGACCGCCAGAACTAGCCATAATAAATAATGGCGGATTTCCTATTGAAGATAAGCTTGAAGAAAGAGATTCCAAATATTTGCTAACTATTGGCATAAGTAAAGCATTTATAACAGTTGTGGATGTTCTTTCATATTCTCTAGGCTCTGGAGCTATTTCAGAAGAAATTGAAACATACTTGAAATACTTTTTAGCTATATTGCCTGCAATTTTTTCGTTGTATGGATTCAAATATGAGTGTAAAAAAGATATTGCTAGAGAATCTATATCTAATCCTTTAATTTTCTCTTCTACTTCTTTTTCATCTACTTTAACAACGATATTACCATCTTTATCAGTTCTTTCACTTATTTCAATTCTTAAATCTCTTGGAACAAGAGGATTTGGTTTTTTGAAAAATGGATTATATAGTTCTGGTCTGTTTTGCCTTCCAATTTCAATTATATCCTTAAATCCTTTTGTAGTTAGCAGAGCTACTTTTGGCAATTCTAGATTCATTTGACCTAAGAGACTGTTTGTAGCTATAGTTGTAGCATGAATTATTTCTTGAATCTGAGTAAATTTTTCTAACCCTTTTTTAACTCCTATTTCGGGCGATTTTGGAGTAGTAAGATCTTTATATACAGAAATATTTCCACTACTATCAATTCCTATGAAATCAGTGAATGTACCGCCTACGTCTACTGCTACGATCATAGAAAATAAAAGGGCTTAATAGAATATAAATATAAAATTAAAAGTGTTAAAAAGTTTAGAATTTTATCGTATAAATATTCAAGATTTTTCATACAGGAAACAGTATATATAAAATTATAAAAATATATCAGATAACTATTTAACATGGAACCAGAAGATGCATACTCTATAAAAATTTTATCAGATGTTAGATTAACTGAAAAAGGATTACTACATGTAGAAACTTATATTGAAAATAATAAATATAAATCCTCTATTTTTTTAAATAAAAAGGAATTATTATCCGGTAGCGTTTCACATCCTATATTCAAAGATGATTATTTATATTTTGTAGAAGGAGAGAAAACTAACTCATTAATAAAGCAAGGAGAATATGGAAGTAAAGTAAGCTTATTCTCTTTAGGAAAGATAATTGATTATACTTTTCATGTAAAAGGAATTTTAATTATAGGTGAAGAAAAAGCTGATAAAAAACTTCCTTTCGAAGCCAATACAATAAAATATAGATTTGACAGTAGAGGCTTATTAAGATCAAGAAGAAGTCTCTATCTCTTTGATGGAAAAGAATTAAGAAAAATAGTAAGCGGAAATTTTGACGTAACTGCAGTAGCGACTAATGGAAAAAGAGTAATTATATCATCAACTATGAGTGGAGATGATTACAATCTATCAGATATATTCGAAGTAAATCTAGATAATGGAGAACTTAAGAGAATAACAGAAGGAGAAGGCGAAGTAGACGCAATAGCTATGAACGAACAAGGACAAATAGCTTATCTAGGTCATAGAAAAGGAAAACAGCCTTGGGCAACTAAAGAAATAATCTTTCCAGAAGAAGGAAAAAGCGTAATATGTGGAAATACATGTGGAAATAACGTTTTATCTGACCTATTTGACGGATCAAAAGACAAGATAGTTTTTGAAAAAGATGAAGTTATATCAGAAGGACAAACAAAAGGGTCAACAAATCTATATAAGATCTCAGATAACAAAGCAGAGCAAATTACAGAAGGAAAAATAGTAGTGAAAGGATTTGATTACACAAATGGAAAATTAGCTTATTATTATACAACTCCAGAAAAACCTTCCCTATTATATTATAATAATGAGATATATGATCCAAATCCCAACGTAAAAGGAAAGACTCCAGAAGAAATTAATAATGGAGAAATTGAAGGATGGGCTATAATAACTGGAAAGAATAATCCAATAATTCTATTTATTCATGGAGGTCCTCATACTGCTTACGGCTATTCATATTTTATAGAATTCCAATTTTTTGCAAATAACGGATATAACGTAATATATTGCAATCCTAGAGGGAGCCAAGGATATGGAGAAGATTTTGCGAAAGCATGTGTAGGAGATTGGGGTGGGAAAGATATGGAAGATATACTAAGCTTTACGAAAAAAGTAATAGAAAAATATAATCTATCTGGAAAAATAGGGGTAACTGGAGGATCTTATGGAGGATTTATGACAAACTGGATAATAACTAAAACAAATATGTTTTCTGCAGCTATAAGTGAAAGAAGTATATCTAATCTAGTAAGCATGTGTGGAACTAGCGATATAGGATTCTGGTTCAATGCTATAGAATCTGGTATAGATGATCCGTGGACGCAAGAAAATATCTTAAAACTAATGAAGATATCTCCAATTTATTACGTAAAAAATGTCAAGACTCCTACAATGTTCATACATGGAGAAGAGGATTATAGATGCCCAATAGAGCAAGCAGAACAATACTATACTGCATTAAAAATGAACGGTATACCAACAGTTTTAGTTAGATATCAAGGAGATAGCCATGAACATGCCAGAAGAGGAAAGCCTAATAATATGAGAGATAGACTTCAAAGAAAATTAGAATGGTTTAACAAATACCTTAAATAATTCTCTAGCTTTTTCTTCTCCCTAAAAATACACCAACTACTGCTAATATAAGGCCTATAATTCCTAAAAAGATTCCAGGTACTAATAATATACTTCCTATCGTAAGTAAAGAAGTTATATGTTCAGCCATAAATTCATAATGTACAATAACTGGAGTACTATCATTATTATTTAATTGTATAATCCCACTTTGAGCTGTTGCAGCAGTTAAAATATACGAGTTCTCATCATTAGTTGAAAGAAGATGCGAAAATCCAGTAGGCATACTAACAGATATAGGAGAAGTATAATTGTAAGCAAAAACTGCTATTGATGGTACAGACGTAATAGAGTAAGACACATTAAAAGTATGATGAGGAGAAATAGTAATTACTTTTGCAGTAGATAGCTTTTCTGCATTAAGCAATAAAGACGTAGTTGATGACAAAGCATAAATACCAATAACAGCTAAAACAATACCAATCACAAGCAGAATTATTCCTACTTTAGTTAGTGTATGCATTTTATCACAATTTAATTACACTTTTCTAGTCTAAAAAATTATTCATAGTATATTAGTTGAATATTTCAAAAATATTAGTTTTTATTTAGTAATGAGCAAAATCTAATAATTAGGTATATAAAAGTTATTATTCTATTAACTTATTCAAATATATATGCTAGACAAAGAAATTATATCGTGCGACAAGTGCCCTAGATTACGCGAGTATTCAGAAAATATAGCTAAAATTAAAACTAAAAAATTCAAAGACTGGAGCTATTGGGGAAAGCCATTACCAGGCTATGGAGACGAAAATGCTAAAATACTTATAGTAGGTTTAGCTGCTGCAGCTCATGGAGGAAATAGAACTGGTAGAGTATTTACTGGAGACGAATCAGGAAAATGGGTAATAAAAGCATTATACGAGTTTGGCTTATCTAACTTGGAATACTCTACGAATAGAGATGAAAATTTAGTTCTTAGAGATGTTTATCTTACTAATGCAGTAAAATGTGCCCCGCCGAAAAATAAACCTACTAAAGAGGAAATCTTAAATTGCAATTTATTTCTAAGAAAAGAAATAAATTATTTAAAGAATTTAAAAGTTATAATAGCTCTAGGTAAAATAGCCTTCGACTCAATATGCTTAGCTTATAATGTAAAACTAAAATTTGCTCACGGTCAAATTTATGATATTAATGGAGTAAAATTAATTGCTAGCTATCATCCAAGTGCGCAAAATACTAAGACAAAAAGATTAACCTGGGATTCATGGATTGATATCTTCAGAAAAGCAATAACAATGCTAAATATGGAAGATTAAAGGAATAGACAACCCTATCACGGTTAATATTATTTCTATAATAATTGCAAAAACAAAAGCTAAAATTGCTATTCCTAAAGCTCCCAGCCAACCAACATCAAAAATACTTTTAAAAACAAATAAAATACCTATGAAACCTAAAACCAAACCTAACAAAGGAATACCTATAAAATCTAAAATAAAAATAATAATTCCAAAAACTATTATACCACCTAGCGTAGCTACCATAGCACGCAAAAATGATGAGTCTTTACTGAAAAATTTAGACGCTAACCAAACTGGAATTGAAATTATAATCCACTCTATAATGAAGAAAATTAATGATCTAATTACTTCACTTATCACATACATCCATATAATCATTAATTAGTATGTATAAAAATCTAATTATAAGATACTAATTTTATTTCATGATATATCGATATGCGTACTTAAAAATAAGTTATCATTACGTAAAAAGAATGTATTCATACTGTCATCATGCAGTTAAAAAATCTTACATTAAAAGTTCTTTCTTCTTATAATAGGAGTGTTAATTGGTATATAGTAGGATTAAAACACTACTTAGCATATTAGATTACCTTCCTATACTCTCGGCAGTCTTCTCCATTCTCTTCTTTTATGGTTTAGTTACAGCAATACAAATTTCTTATAAGGAATAGAAGTTTTAGTTAAACATTTGAAGAATGAAAATATTTCTTGTATAAATGGTATTATAACAATTCAAAGAACAAGAATTGAGAATAATGACTTAAACCCAGAATAAGAATTTTAAAGATTGATTTTATCAATCTTTTCCTTATTAGCACTTGGAAGTGTTAAATTGAAAGTGTAGATTACAGTAATATAAGGTAATTGTAATCCATATAATCTTCTTATTATTTTGAATAAATATAGTGAGAGTACTGTATATTTACATTGAGTAGTATTTCCGAATACAATTTCTTTACGTTTCTAATTTTTGTGTATTACATACTAATTTTCATGACTTCACTCTCTACGTATTTATTAATTAGTTCATTTTCTTATAAGCTTCTTCAAGTTCCTTATCTAAAGTTAAAATCTCAGAATTAAGTATAATACTAATTATTAAATGAAGTAAGTCTAACGTTTTCAACTTAACTTTTGGTGCAATTTCACTAACTTTCTTAAATACTTCGTTAAAGTCAATTCTTTCAACCTTTACTCCGACTTTCTTAATAGAATAATTAACAAGGGATTCTACGACAATTTCATCTTTTACCCTACGAGAAAATACTGAATAAAGTTCAGTAACAGTTAATTGGCTTATAATTCTATCACCCTTATCAAGAAGAACTTCTACAGCTTTTTCATGATTAGGATCACTATCAATAACGTAAGCAATAATTACACTCGTATCAACGTAATATTTCATTCTCTTTCACTGATCACTTCTTCTGAAGTTGGTAAATCTAGATCTTTTGGTAATCCTTCTTTTAACCATTTGTTTACTAATTCATCAATTTTCTTTTTCTTTTCTAGCCTTTTTTTAGCCTCATTTAATCCAATCTCCATAATTATATTAAAAGCCTCATTTCTAGAGGATGCAATTCCTTCTTTTACCATTTCTTCAGCTATTTCAAAAATCTCATCTTTAACCTTAATTGTTACAGTTTTCATGTGTCAATATTACTATCCTATTACTTAAATATTACTATAATTAATGTAGTCAGCAAGTCGAGATGAAATTATAGCACTAATCTTTTACATAAGTTATCATAATAACTTACTTATGTAATAGCATGCACATATCTATGCATAATTTAATTTCGTGATAATATGATATACTAAGCCCAAGATAAATGAATTTTTTTCTCGATTTAACAAAAAGATAATAATTATTTGAACACAGTTAATACTATCTTATAGCCAAATGAATTAAAATTCGTAAAGAACTTATATTGACAATAAAACGTAATATCGTATAATGTAATACAATTATTCAACTTAAGATATCGTACGTCTACTATTGGTATCCTAAATGTGAACTCAGAGAAAATTATGGAATTTGCTAGTATAGTAGTGTTTAGAATACAATTATGAAAATTGGTAACTAATATCCAAAAAGTCAATTCATGTAAAAATGCAACTGCTAACATTAGTATTCATTTAGCAACTATTATAATATACTTAAAAGATAGTATTGAGTATAGTGTCGGAATGTAGTTAAAAATTTTACATATATAATTTCTCTTTATCAAGAGAACTTGAAACTAATGTACTGGAAAACCCTAAAAATTATTTTTACCTATCTGGCGACACTATAAATACACTCACGTAAAAATTAAACAAAACACATAAAGATTTTAATATACAAAGAATTAAAATATTTTATCTGATCAAAAATAAGAAAAGAAAAACTATATCATACATTCAGAAAAAAGAACTTATATTTAAATAATTCGTATTGGTAAACAAAATTATGGAAACCAAATATTCTCTAATCGTTTTAACAATAATTATACTAGGTGTACTACAGATAATTCTTCTGCCAGTATATTCGTCAACTCCAGCAATATCAAATACAACCAGAGAAATTAATGGATTTCACTATATTGGAAAAATGCCCAGTAATAAAAATGTTATATTTACGATTTATATACCATTAAAGAACACTAACGAAATATTCTACTATGCTCAAGCAGTTTCTAATCCTTCATCACCATTATATCATAAATTCTTGACAAAGAACCAATTACAACAATTCCTTCCAGCTCAAAAATATGAACAAGTCCTACAGTATTTAAAGGAAAATAATCTTAAAATAATATCTACAGCATTAGATTCAGTAATTGTAGCAGAAGGATCAGTATCTCAAATACAGCAAGCGTTAGGAATTAATATACAGTTATATTCTAATGGAAGCACATCCTATTATATCTCAGAAGGAACACCAAAGATATCTGGAATAACAGTAATAGCTCAAAATCTCACACAAATCTACCTATCACATCCAAATACATTGATAACTCAAAAAGAAATTAAAAATCTAGATAAAAAGCTAGGTCAAATTAATGCTACATCTCCCAAAGAAGCTTACTGGGGAACAGCATTACAAAAAGTATATAATGCTACTAGCTTGTACAAAATAGGAGATGAAGGACAAGGATATAATATAGGAATATTAGACTTTTACGGAGATCCTTATATATTCCAACAGCTAGCATATTATGACAAGATAACAGGATTACCTAATACTAACTTTACTGTAGTTCCAATAGGGCCATATGACCCAGAACTAGGAATATTAACTGGATGGGCTGGAGAAATAAGCTTAGATGTAGAAATTTCACACACAATGGCTCCAAAGGCAAATATTACATTATACATAGCTAATGGTGCGTTACCACTTTCAAGTGATATAGCCTGTATAGATCAATTAGACCAAGTAGATGTACTATCTCAAAGTTTCAGCATACCAGAATCTTTAATATCACAATTCTCTGGAGAGCTATTTTACTCTTGTATATACGAATCCGACGTCTATTATGCATTAGGATCAGCTGAAGGAATAACTTTCTTGGCATCTAGCGGAGATGCAGGAGGCGCAGGATATAGTAATGGACCAGTAGGAACACCAGGATATCCAGCTACTTCACCATTCGTTACCTCCTTAGGAGGAACAACCACTTACATCCAATTTCCAGGCAATTCTTCTCAGACAGCATGGTCAAACTACGGATTCGTGCCAGACGATATAAATTATGGAGGATCAACAGGAGGAATAAGCATAATAGAACCAAAACCATGGTATCAATGGAGTCTTGCAACACCTAATACATATCCTTCAGGAAAAGAAGTACCACAGATTTCAGCAAATGCTAATGTATATCCTGGAATCTATATTATATGCCCTGATAATATTACTTGTATAACTGGAGGAACAAGCGAAGCATCGCCATTAACTGCTGGCTTATTAACTCTAGTAATGAATTATGTTCATTCCAGATTAGGATTAATAAATCCGATTCTAGATGAATTTGGAGAGAACTCCACAATATATCCTAAAGTATTTAATCCAATAACGTTTGGATATAACATACCTTGGACAGCATCTTATGGATATAACCTTGTAACAGGCTGGGGAACATTAAACATAGGAAATTTTGCATACTACTATAATCAAATAATTAGTCAAAAAACATTAAGTATTGAAGTAACCGTATTAAATTCTACTGGAGAAACTCCAATACAAACATATCCAGATGAGACAATTGAAATACTAGCCAATATTACATATAATGGAACAGAAGTAACATCTGGCGTATTTAATACTGTGATAAGTAGTATAGAAGGAAACATATCTACTGCTAGACTAGTTTATAATCCTGCATTAAAACAGTGGACAGTTAATATAACTTTACCTTCCAATGCTAATGGAATTTTAGACGTCAATGTTTATGGCAAATATAATGGGACTTCAGGATATGGATTTGATGAAATGTTTTCTGGATATTTTGCTGAATTTATATCTCCACAAACTTTTGTTCCAGCATTTAATAGTAACATTGTATTGTGTGCTACCAATTCTTCTGGAGAATTAGCTAATTATAGAAATATTTCTGTAACCATTTATTATTATAATATTTCTACCAATACATATAGTCCAGTAACTACCATAAATGCTACTTTTTCGCCATTAATAGGTGCTTGGTACGTCCAAATGCCACAATTACAACCAGGTGATTATCTTATAATAGCCAATAACGTGTTCGGCTATGTAGCGTTCACATATGGAGTAGAGTTGCAAAGCCTATTCATTTTACCACAAGTTATTTCTGAACCTGGAGTAGTTTATGGAGGACAATCAATAATTATCGAAGGTTTGCCTGTTCCACCTCCATCATTATCTGGCATTATGTCAGAAGCAACGGGAGATTCGTTAACGACGAACTTAATGGAAGGCTCTAATCTTACTGCAGAGTTGGTAAATCAGCAAGGAGTAGTAGTTAGTTCTGCTCAGATTTTCTATTCTTCAAGTTTAGGGGAATATTTTGGATATCTACCAGTTCCAACTAATGCTACACCAGGATTATATACTATCATGCTATATTCTAGCTATAATTCAATAACATTATCACAGTATATTAATGGAAGCTTTTATGGACAAATTTATGTTGGTAAGCCTAATATTGTAAGCATAAAGCCTATTTCATATGCATACGAGGGAGAGACTCTACAGATATATGCTAATATAACGTATCAGAATGGAACTGAGGTTAAATACGGAATGTTCTCAGCTACAGTATATCCTAGATCGTTATCGTCAGAATACACTGATATTAGTATAGAAGTTGAGTTACCATTATGGTACAATGCAAAATTAGGTTTATGGTACGGTAACATTACTTTACCATCTACATATTCTGCTGGCAATCTTACATATCTTGAAGGTTTAGAATATTATGGTGCTCCATTTGAAATATTGATTACTGGAGAGTCTTCAAACGGATATGTTACTTCTACTTCTTTATCTAATGAGTTCACATTTTACATTTTGCCATATACTGAAATAGAAGGACAAACTATAACTGATCCTCAAACTTATGATGTAGCATTAATTAATGATAAAATAATATTTAATGGAACCTTAGCTAATGATATTCTAATAAATGATACAATAGAAGGAAATGTTATTATAACAAATAGTAACGTAACTAACGTAACTTTCACAAATTCTCAAGTCACGATAATTTCGTCAAAAGCTTATGACATAAAAGCAATAAATTCAAATATTAGTCTTATAGATACTACAAATTATGGAATTTCATTAGAAAACTCTCAGATTACTACACAAGACTCAGTAGTAACTAATATTTCTCCATCACCCGCAAAAATAGAATTAATATCACCTACTACTTCACAGACTAATAATTTAACTGGAATAATTAAAATAGAATTTAACGTAATTGGGCAAGATATAAAAGAAGTAGAACTTATGCTAAATGGCGAAGTAATAAAAACCTATACAATTAATGGAACATTAACGTATATGCTTAATACTTCAGTGTATCCAGATGGAACCTATAAATTACAGATAGTTGCAATACAAAATGATAATATTGTTAGTAATATATCAACAAGTTTGACATTCCAGAATTCTATTATCAAATTAAATTCCAATGAGAAGAACTTAAGCTCAACGATATCTACGTTAAACTCTTCTATATCATCTTCCTTATCTAGTATAAATCATAGTATATCTTCAGAAAACTCTAAAATTAGTAGTGTTAGTACCATAAATTATGTAAGTTTAGCTATAGCAATAATAGCAATAATCATTGCAATCGTAGCCCTAATAAGAAGAAAATAATAAATCTATATTCTTTTTTTCTATAATTTGTTAATCTATTTTTATTTTAAAAGTTTTCAGTAGCCAAGTATCCAAAGAAAAATCATAAAACTTGCCTTCAAAGGGAATTGCTTTTCCATCAAACATATCAGCTAATTTTTCACATATCTCGTATTCTGATTGTCTCTTGCCTGCAACGTTTATTATACCTCTGGCATCCTTTTTAATTAAAGTAGTAACAACATAGCCTAAATCCCTTAAAGTTAGAGGAGAAAGGTAAAGATTAGAGTTACATCTTATAATTCTCTTTTTTATTAAAGTTTTTATAAAAAAATTAAGAAATCCTCGGTTGATTAGTTGGCCTAATCTTAATATTAAATAATTTCCAAGAGAGGCTATACTGCTTTCTCCGACTAGTTTAGTTAAACCGTAATAATTTAGAGGAGATGGAACAGACGTTTCTGAATAATAGCCTTTTTTACCATCAAAAATCATATATGTTGAGAAATATACATTTAATGCACCAATTTTATTTGCTGCTCTAGCAATATTAATTGCGAACCAAGTATTAAAATTCCACATAGAACGATTATCATATGTTGTCTCTAAAGTATGAATTATAATATCAGGCTTTTCAGAATATACTTTTTTAGGAGAATCTATCAATATGAATTCTTCATCGTCAAAAGCTTGCGCAATAGCCTTTGCAATATCACCTTCATCAGTCACTCCAATCATAAGCATGATATAATAAATACATAATAATAAACATTAGTTAGAATTTGCTATTTAACAATTTGAAGTATTGCTTCAATATCTTCTAAATTCTTTTCATAAGCGTTCAAGAGAAAATTAAACTGATCATCATTTACAATACTTATAATTTCATTCTTATATTCCATAATTTCGTTAGAATTAAGTATTCCTAGCTTGTATAAATCTGATACTAAAAATAATACGTTAAATCTAATATGCTTATCACTAAACTTTAGTAAAGATAATAAATAATTTTTTCTACTTTCAACGTCATTCTTACTTATAAGACCTAACTTTATCATTTGTCCAACTAAAGACCATCCAGCAATTCTATCTAACTCATTACCTTCTAGAAAATGTAAAAAATCATTTTTGTATTTCATAATATCATCTAAAGTTATTACATTTAAATTTACTAATTCAGTAACCAAAAGCCATCCCTCTGGAGAATTTAAAGTAGAAAGAAACTTTTCCTTATCTACTTCCTTTAATTCAATTATATTCTCTTTCATAACTTGAGGAAGCAATTTCCAGGCATGAAGTCTTACTGTTTCATCTTCATAATTTAATAATTCTATAAATTTTACTTTCAAATTCTTCAATTGATCGATAGAAACAATATTATTACTTAGTAACCATTCGACTTTAAACCAAGCATCTAGTCTATCGTAAGGGTTTTCAGCAGAAAGAAGTTTTATATAGTCTACCATACTTTAATACCTCGCGCTAATATCAAATAAAACTATTCTTCTTTATTTCAAGAAAAATCAAAAAAGTTATTTATTTAAATATCATTTATACTAATTAAAGATAAAAGTGTCTTTATACTTTATCTAGATTATACTAAACAAAGTTTAATAAGTATGGTGAGAAATGTATATTTGACCACAAATGCCCAAACCATATTTAGCAATAAACATGGCATTATTAAGAAATGAACCTAAAACATTCGATATGTTCGGATCAATAGGACCAAAAGTATGCATGGTAACAGCAAGACATCCAGGATTTGTAGGATTCCAAAACCACATACAAGTAGGAGTAGTTCCATTCGGAACTAGATACGGCGGAGCAAAACCAGACATGACAAAAGAACAAAGCACAGTAGGAGTATATCAGTACACATTCTGGAAAGATTGGAAAGACCACGAAGAAATGCACAAACAAAATTGGTCATACATATTTAAACTATGCTACTCATGCTCATCCCAAATAGTATGGGGACCTTGGGAACCACTATACGAAATAGTATACGCAAACATGCCAATAAATACTGAAATGACAGACTTCACTACAGTAGTAGGAAGAAAATTCGCAGAAGGAAAACCAATGGAAATCCCACCAATATCTCAACCGTTCGGAAAAAGATCAGTAGCATTTGCTGAACATATTGTAAAACCAGGTAAAGAAAAACAATTTGAAGATGCAATAATCAAAACACTAGAAATGTTCAAGAGAGCACCAGGATTCTTAGGAGCTATGGTACTTAAAGAAATAGGCGTATCTCCATTAGGAAGCTTACAATTTGGAGCTAAAGCATTCCATGAAGCATTAGAAACTGATGGAAGCAATGTACCAGATCCAAACAATACAGTATTCGAAGCACCAGAAGCTAAACCAACACCACCAAACTACATAGTCCACGTAGAATGGTCTGGACCAGACGCATTACAGTTCGGTATGGGTAGAGTACTAATAAGCCCAGAATACAGAGCAGTACATGATGAAGCTTTAGACACATTAATATACGGACCATACATAAGAATATTAAATCCAGTAATGGAAGGAACATTCTGGAGAGAATACTTAAACGAATAAACTATTTTTTAAATAGCTTTTTAACTATTTTTTGTATTATTTTCTCATATTCAATGAATATTTTTAAATACTAGAATTGCTGAATAAGTAAGTATGGGATATCCCTACGGTAATTATCCAAATAACCCTTACGGTCAGCCATACGGACAACCATATGGGCAACCTTATGGACAACCATACCAACAAAATTCAGCATTTAATATGATGATGTGTGCTCAACCAATTGGATTGGGCGGAAAACAAATGACAATACCAATACAACATCCAATTGATTTACAATACGTAGCACAACAAGCTACAATGTACCTAATGAGCCAAGGTATGCAAGCATATCCAATGGTAGGTCAAAATATGGCTGTTATTCAAGCCCAACATTCTAGTTTATTAGGAGATCTAACAGCAGGAAATAAATCCTATACTATAAGGATATGTGAAGGACAAGGATATGTAATGGTAGAAACAGGAATAGCAAACTTAATGCAGGATTTATTAACAGTAGGTGCTACTGCAGGAGGAACTTATCTTATTGGGGATGACCTATTGCATAGCAAATTAGCAGAATTAGCAGGAGGAGGAGCATCTGCACTTGATTTATACCATATGTACCAAGAATTTAGTAATGAAGAGCAATTAATGAGCACAATAATGATGTTAGTTACATCTGCACCTCCTCCACCAGGATACCCGCAGCCAACACAGCCTGGATATCCACAGCCTGCATATCCACAACCATATGGACAACCACAATATGGAACTCAAGCATATCCTCAACCATACGCACAACAATATCCTCAGCCTCAACAACCCCCAGTACAGGCACCACAGCAACAAACACCCACACAACAAGCAACATCAACTCCAAAACAAACAGTACAACAATCTAAAACAATTAAATGTTGGAAGTGTGGAGAAGAAAACCCAGAAGGATCAAAATTCTGCTCAAACTGCGGAGCGTCCTTGAGTCCAGTAAAATGTCCTAAATGCGGATACGTAAATAATCCAGGGGCAAAATTCTGCTCAAACTGTGGAAATAATTTATTAGTTCAAGAAAGTAAATAATTTATTAATAAATAATACATTTCTTAGTTTATTTCTCTTTATAATCCCATTAGTCTAAATATGGCATAAGTTGGCTTAGGTATATTAAAAGTTGTAATTCCATGCTCTGGATGTTTTATCTCTATAGTTTGTGGCCTTAAGATAGCTACTTCTACTCTTCTGCCTTCTATAGCATTAACTAGGACACCTACTAGTTTAAGTTCATGGGGGGTTGTATAATGTCCAATCCTTAACGTAATTTTTTTCTCATTCTCTAAAATAAAGTCTTTAAAGTTACCTAATTGAGATATTTTATTTTGTCTAAGTTTTCTTCCAAAGTCTTCTATATCAATAAATCTTATACACTTATATCTTCTTTCGTCAGTTGCTCTAGGTTTTTCAAATAAATTAAGAAGATGAATATTATATTTCTTAGCTAAAGCTTTTATTTCTGGCTCTATTTTTCTAGCTAACTTTATAACTTTTACTATATCAACCTTATCTTCCTCACGGTATATTCTTATATTTAGTGCAAAATCCCTAAGTTCTTGATAGGAACCTATTAAGATTTCAGCTTTTTGCATTTCTTCATCCTTAGATAACTTAGTTCTAACAAAATTTTCCCAAAGGTCTCTAAATTCTTCTCTTCTTTGATCAATAAATTCTAATAAATCTTCAGTTTTATTATAAGCTCTTACAACTTCCATAGTTAAGTCTCCTTGCAACCTAATTGTTAATCCATCAACAAAATTGAATTTTTCATAATAATGATAATTAAAGCCCATGCATTTTCTTATTTCTGATTCTGAATCGTAGTAAAGATAACAAGTTCTAACTGGCATGCAGAAAATTTTTTGTGTAGTTTCATCTATTCCAGCAACATAACTTGCTGGCCTTTCGTAACCTAAATCAAAATAAACATAACTTCCAGCCTTAACTATTTTTCTATTTAAGTTAAATGCAGTATTAAATCGTAAAAAATGTTGAAGACTTAAAAAACAGTCAAAATATGTCTGCAATTCGTCTATACTAATCTTCTTCTCTATAGTTTGGTCTAAGACCTCTTTGCACTCCATTTAATCTAGACCTCTCACCCTATTTACCGTAGTTACGTCTACTACTTTATCCTCCATTTCTTTTTTCTCTTCTTTTTCTATTTCCTTAACAATTAACTGTTGCATATACTCTACTCTCTATTATTGTATTTAAAGATAACTTTAAATACTGTTTACTAAGCGGTACTACTCACTTAGCTTATACTAATAAATAAATCTAGAAGTAGACAACAAAATAAAAAATGTTAAGAAAAAATATACGTATTTATTGTAGTTAAATTTTTAAATAGTTAAAGATGCGTGAAACTTCACATTAAAAGCTGAATTAACTAGAAGCCTACTGTACATCTTCTTAAACATTACATAATTTCTGTTAATATCGAATACTACTTTAGTATCTCTAGAATTCTTGTCAAACCTTAATATTCCACCATCATCTCCACCTTCCATAATACATAAAACACCTTGAGAATACATAGGTAAATAAATGCCTTTAGTCTCCCTTAGAAATGACGATACAGCATTTTCAGCAGAAACCATAGCTGATCTTGCAGTTTTAGCTGGGACCATACCTATAGCTGAATCACCTAAAGCATAGACATTCTTATATGCTTTAAAAGTAGGTAATTCCACTTTAACGAAATTGTTAGCTAGTTCCAATCCGCTATTTCTTACAACCTCAGGAGCTGAAAGAGTAGGTAAAACGCTCTTAATATCCGCATAAACTTCAGTTCCATCATTCAATACAACTTTATCTTTTTTAACTTCCTTCACATATTTACCTTTTAATATCTTTATACCTCTCTTCTCAAAATATTTATTTGCTTTTTCTGATACCCAATCAAAAGGCAAAATGCCAAAAACACCTTTAGGACTCTGAGTAGAAAGATAAATTTCTCTGTCTTTATTTCTTTTCCTCAAAATATACTCCGCAATCAAAGCAACTTGATATGAAGGACCTTCAATAGGACTGGCCTGAGCATTACCTACAAATACCTTAACACCATCTTCAGCTTCATATAATGCTTTTTTTAAACCCAAAAAACCGTCTAAAGTATGGTGCATAAAAGCAAACTCATGTCCTGGAATTTTCTCAAAATTCTCTTCATAACCTCCACCTAATGCTATGAATAAATAATCATAATCAAAAGTACCTTTAGAAGTCTTTACTTCATTAGAATTTAAAGATATACCTTCTACTTCAGCTTCAACAAAATTTACGCCTTTTTTCTCCATAACGTCTTTTGCATTAAATTCAGTATCCTCTACCTTAACTTCGTCAGTAAGGAGGAGAGGGAAAATAGTATTTTCCCTAACTAGGCTAGATTTAGAAACAATTTGTATATCTATATCTTTAGAATGCTCTCTTATCCTATGAGCTACTGTTAAACCTGCATATCCAGAACCTAAGATTAAAACTTTCACGGGGTTTAACTACATTTTAGAAAATTTAAGATTTAATAATAGATTGAGCATACAGACCTTTAGTTGAATAAATATTTCGAAAAAATATCAATAGATCTAACATTAAAATTTAGCTCCTAATTTCATTAACTTTTTATCATTACTTATCAATTCTCCTACCTTTTCTGCTAAATAAAAATGAAAAGAATCCTCAAAATCTAATTTATACTTGCTTTCAACTTCTACTATTTTCATTAATTCGTTTGTCTCTAAATGAACAAACCTAATTCCTAGATCATTAAAAAAGCTCATTACATGAACAAAAACTTCCTCAGGCTTTTCTTTAGTTAGCTTACTTAAAAGAATTATAATCTCAAATATAGTCAATTCACTAGTATAAATTTCATCAGTTGTCTCAAA
The DNA here is from genome assembly GCF_002116695.1 of Acidianus manzaensis. NCBI lineage: Archaea > Thermoproteati > Thermoproteota > Thermoprotei > Sulfolobales > Sulfolobaceae > Acidianus > Acidianus manzaensis. The sequence continues at coordinate 2,325,381 of NZ_CP020477.1, read as the reverse complement.
CCAATTCTTAGATCTTTCAAAATATTTGGGATGTTTTGTAAGAAAATAGATAAAAACATTCACGTCGAAATATCTTTTAACCATTTTTTGCTCCTCTCATCTATAGCTTCATTAAGTAATTCATCTACATCTTGAGTAAATTCGCTCCAATTAACGTTAAAATATCCGGCATACTTATCCAAAATCTTATATTTATCTTTACTCTGGATTATTATCATATTATTCTCTACTTTTAGCTTTACTACATTAGTTATGTTCAATTTTTCTCTAACCTCTTTAGGAATTAATATTCTTCCTTTTTCATCTACCCTAACTTCATATTCCATAAGTACACTTTAATTCCCACTAATATAAATCTTCCTAAATTTTGATAACTCTCAAATGTAAACAGTATGTGAGAGATTTAAGCTATGATCTTGAATACTTGATCTTAACATTTCCCATTGATCTAATGAAAGGAATTTTTAAGACACCTTACATACTAGATAGTATAATGACTTAGCAAATTTCTTGAATAATTATTAACTTTGTATTTTAGTAATACTATTTACGCATAAACCCAACATCATGTTAGGTCATATCTTAATTTAATATTATAAATATAATATGAATCTTTAATAAACAGATTTTAGTATTTTTCTCATAAGACTATTGGATTTATTATAGTTTAGATGACAAAAATATGAGTTTGAGTTAGCTTTAATATATTATAACCTCACAATACCTAAGCGCATAAAAATGAAAGTAAACGAGTTGCAACCAAGGAAAAACGCAACAGTTACAGTAAAAGTAGTTAACAAAGGAGAAGCTAAGCAAGTTATGAGCAAAGATGGATCTTCTCACAAAGTTGCAGACGTTCTAGTAGGAGATGAAACTGGAAGCATATTATTTAGTGTATGGGATGATAACATAGACAATGTATCAGAAGGAGACGTCATAGACGTTACTGACGGATACGTTACAGTAGTTAGAGGATCAATGAGGTTAACATTAGGTAGGCAAGGAAAAATGGAAAAGACTGATAAAACTATAGATAATGTAAATACTGAAAACAATCTTTCTAATAAACAAGTAGAAGATAATTATAGACCTAGAAGATTTAATAGTAGAAGATTCTAAACTAAAAATTTATTTGAACTTACTCCATGTGACACGTAAATCATTGAAGAAGATAAGGATTTTATTTTTTCTACACTTTTCTTTAATTCATCAAATTTTTCGTAAATGCTAGGGTATCTTAAACCTTGTCTAGTACCTTGTAAAGTATCTCCTACAATTACAGCATTAAGATCTCTTAAGAAAATGCTTATCGAATCTGAAGTATGACCTGGAGTCTTTATTATCTCTATTCCTTCTTCAATTTCGCCTTCTTTTAAAATCATATCCGGATTAACTCCTTCAGTTCTCTTAAAGAAGAAAGGTTTGCCTATAGAAAAAACAAATTTCAAAAAAGTAGAATGAAGTACAGGCTCTCTTACTAGACCTTTTTCCAGATAATCTTTTCCATTCTCATCTATGCAAAATTTTGAATCTAAATTAATTCTTAACTCATGAGCTCCTCCTATATGATCTTGATGCGAATGAGTAAATATAACGTAATCAATTTTCTTAACTCCTACAGAGTTAACATAATTCAGTATTTTATTCCCACTTCCGGGAGTACCTGCATCAACTATTATTCCTCTATTTCCTTCCATTTCAATAAGAAATGATTTTACAAATCGTAAAGGTATCTCATGAATCTTTATAACTTTAGTCATAAACTCTCATTTCCTTTAGTTTAATACGATCTTAAATATAAAAACTATTTCATAAGTTAGATAGTATTTACATTAATAAGTTAGAAACTTTTATAGTATACTAGTACATTGACTAGTACATTGATCTCTGTCATAAGTCTCTTAGATTTTTCAGCTATATTCTTTTCCTATTTCCCACCTAAAAAAGATTCATGAGTTATTACCGTGATATTTCAAGAAAAAGTAAGAATATTCGTTCAATATTTCTCATTCATTCGGTGCTATTATCCTTTCTTTATTTTTCTTCATTTTTAAGATAACATTTTTAGTTAGTTTTATAATACTTTTTTGATTAGGCTTTCTTTTTGAGAATAGATAAAATTTTGTAATCGTTTTAAATCTAATTCTTCTTATATAAATCATAGAACCTATAAAACCTACTAATATACCTGGACCAACAATAAAGGATGGAATATGCTCTACTACTACTGGAAGCTCCAATGCAACATAGAAAAGCATTACTACTAATATATAAAATGTAACTCCATGTCCTGCTATATCTACTATTCCGTTCCAAAACTCCCTTATTAGTTTACTCTTTAGATTATGCGCTCTAATTATAATTTCTCCGAGTAGAGTATAATATACTCTTACCATTTCTATAGTAAACCTTAATAGAAGTACTATGGCTAAAAATACACTAAACGCAAAGAACGGATAGAATAACCATGAAATACGTAGAGGAGATAATATCGCATCTTCAAATCTATATAATGTAGGAAACAAAAAGAAAGGAACAATTATATAAAACGTGATTTGAATAAAACTTTTCAGTAGTGTCGACTTGCTTATTGGCGTTATATTTTTTACTACGGTTTTGTTGAACCAAGATATTGCTAAATCCATTTGTAAAAGAACTTTAGAGTTACTATACGTTCTATTAAGTAACTTACGTATTCTGTCTACTCTAGGTATGATAACGCTAGCTAGTATAGAAGATAAAATCACTACAACTATTGAAATAATATAAACTGCATATATGTTTATACCTTGTTGAATGGCATCTAAACTGGTTATTATTCCAAACTCACTCAATGGAATCATATAAATTCCATCGACGAACGAATCTACAAATCTAGAACCAGTGATCCAATTAGCTGTACTAAAGGAAAAATACTTAATTAATATAATCAGGAATGAGATTAACATAAAAGTAGTAATGCTTATGTTTATTTTTAATAATCCTCCTACGGATAGAAAGAAGAAAATAAGAGCAAATTCTCTTATTGGAGAAATATATTGTATTACTTTCCCGCTTCCACTAACTGATGAAAAAGCTATACCAGCTAATATCATGGTTAAAGTTTCAGGTACTCCAGTAATTTGAGATATAGCTGCAAAGATAAAGACTAGAGCTATTGGTAATAACGTTAGAATGCTTTCGTCTTCTATTCTAGACGGTTTGAAGAGTACTCTATTCAAGAAGAATTTAGCAAAGACATAAATCATGAAGGAAGCAATTACTACTTGTAGTACGATAGAGATTATTTTAGTTAGAGAAAAAGAACCGCCTAAGGCAACGAGTATAGAATATATGAAGAATACTTCTATATCTTCTATTGATGCTACTGCAATTAATAAATCAAATTTTTTATTTCCTCCAGTTAGTTTATAGATTATTGATGTGCTAGTATCTATCGAAGCTAGGATTAGAAAGGCTGACCCTATTGTTCCTAAGTGAAGTATAAAGATTCCGGTATAGTAAGAGATCATAACTATTAGTGTCATTTCTACTAAGGCTATAGTTAATGCTCTAGTAAATAGTTCTCTGGCTTTAGAAATATCAAATCCTGATCCAATTTCAAAGGCTATCAAGTTTAATGCTAAGGAAGTTATCAAAGAGAAGTATGGAGAATTGAAGTTTATTCCTAAATAGGATGTACCGATTACTCCCGCCAATAAATACGCTATTATTGGAGAGATTTTGAGTTTAGATAAAATGAATGCTAAACCTAGCGCTAGAAGCAATATAAGTCCAAGATTTTCATAATTCATGCTCAGAAAAGTTTTAGATGATAAGGATATTAAATATTCTTAAAACCAATTGTTAAGTTAGCAAAAAGTACTAAAGATTAGATATTACACTAAGGTTGTTATTCATTTTCGTTTTAAGATAAGGAATTCCTATTATGTCTTTAAAAAGATGCTAAATAGCCTTACTCAGAATTTTGAAATAGAGTTACAGGCTAAACAAAAAGGATTGAAATTTCTTAAGAATTCCATCTGTTTATTATTTCTGAGTTTGGAAGAACTAACATTAGTCTTTGTAAGTTTGCTAATGATCTTTCATGTGCGTCTTTATCTCCTGATGATACTGCTTCTTTTGCAATCACTGGTAAAAATCCTAATGCTTGTGCATGTCTTGCTGAAGTCTCTACACCTATATCTGTTGCTATTCCTGTAAATACAATAGTTGTTATTCCTATATTTCTTAGCATTAATTCAAAGTTTGTTCCTACAAAAATATCTGCAGTGTTTTTGTTTAATATTACGTCTCCTTCTTTGGGATATACTTCTTTTACTATGTCTCCAGGGTTAAATGATCTTCTCATGTAAGGTGGTTGGAATCTTTCTGGTAATGGTGTTATTTTTGTGTAGACTATTGGCACATTATTTTTTCTAGCACTGTCAATAAGTTCTTGAAGTTTTGGAATAAACTCACTCTTATTAAATATGTTGTTTACTAATGCTTCTTGTACATCCCATACTACTAGAACTGAATTGTCTTTTCTTATGTGTTTTTTTAACTCGTCTAAATTAAACCAAGCCATATGTATGTAAGGTAAACTAAATAAAAAAGATTTTATACTCAATTTTTTGGTATCAAATTTATTAGACAAAGCTTTAACGAATTCGTATGAATGTAATAAAATTAGTGTAGAGAAATAAATCTATTTTTTATTAAGGATCTTCTGTTGTGGATTTACTGATGTTGAGTGATGCATCAGAATAGTAAATTGATTCTTGTGAATGTGTCAGTTTTCTTATATTCTTTTTGTAACTTTTAAATAATATTTTAAATATGGTGTGTCTTCTATTTTTTCTTTAGATAGATAATCTAAGTAGAGCCCTTTTGGTTTTTCTCTTTTATTTTGAGTTATAATTAATTCTTTTTCTGTAGCTATAATGTCTACTGGGACGTCGAATATTTCTGTCGGTATTTTGTCAACTATCTGTATACTATGTACTGTAGTAGCTACTGGAGTGTTTTCATCTATTTTTCCTTGTTCTCTTAGTATTGCGTATTCTAATTCGCTGTAGCCTTCACCTTTTCCTACTCTATCTCCTGTTCTTGTTACTGCTACTGAACCTACAATAATCATGTCTATTTTAGGAATTTTATCAAAGTCTATTTTTTCTCCTTCTGAGGTAAAACCTGAGATTGAAGATGCTTTTCTGGGATCTGATATTCTCTTACCATCTAAGAGAAAGAATTGTCCCCTTAATCTTGGTGTTGGAGTTAGGATTTTCTTTCCTTCTCTTAGGGCTATTTCTCTTACTTTTCTCTGCGGAGAGTCAGGATTTATTTTTATTATGCTGGCTTGTTTGAATTCTTTTGTTTCTGTTAATATTTTGGCTGCTTTTTCTGATCCTTTAAAATTTGGTATTCTTCCATAAACTGGTCTAGGGAATGATGCTATGTTTTTCTCTTCTAATGTTTTCCAAACGAGTTGTCTTATCTCTTGCTTATTCATGCTAGTTTATGAAAGATCTTTTATTTTAAAAGTTAAAAACTATCCATTAGACGTGTAGAAAATACTTTAGTTCTAACTTTTATAAACTTCATGTATAAAATAAAAACAGAGGATTATGACTGAAGAGATAGTGAAGAGTTTAATAAATAATGATGAGTTTATCAACAAAGTTGCCAATGAAATAGCTGATAAGATTGTAATAAAAGAAATAAAAGAAATGAAAGCTATCTTGGCAGATATTAATAAGAAAATGCAAGATTTTAGTGACGAACATAAGCTTATTTGGGAAAAATTTGATGAAAATGATAGAAAGTTCTATAAATTACTTGAAGAAATGAAAGAAGAATTCAAAAAAAGAGACGAAAAACTAGACTCAACAATAAAAGAAATGAAAGAAGAATTCAAAAAAAGAGACGAAAAGTTCGACGCCATGTTAAAATCAATTAGAAAACTTGAGAAACAAAATGACCAAACGCTAAGAACAATAGCTAACATGACTACATCGTTAGAGCAAGAAGCAATGGAACACGTAATGTATATGCTGAAAAATAAGTTTAACATGGAAGTAGATCTTTACAGATTAGAAATTAAAAATATAGAAATAGATATTTATGGAGAAAACAAGGATTATGTAGTAATTGGAGAAGTAAAAACTAGAGGAGGAATAAGTACATTAAAACAATTTGAAAAACATCTAAAAATAATTAAACAAGCAAAACCTGAAATAAATAATAAAAAACTTATCTTAATTATCTATGCTCCAGTAGTAACAAAAGAACTAGTTGATTCTTGCAGAGAAAAAGGAATATACTTAACTAATGGATATAGAGACTTTACAGAATTAAAACTTCCATAAAGAGAGAGGCTCACATTAATGGTTTTCGCAAATAGTTTGCGGAGCATCTGAGAATTAAGGTTATTCTCTTTATTAGAACTATTCATAGAATTCTCGTATAGTTTTAAAATGATATACACTATTTCACAAATCACATTTTACTAAATAGATAGCATGATGGGTAAAATTATCGGGACAAGTAAGGTAAGTATAACACCATTTATTAAAGCTCCTACACCGTATTCATTTCCTAAAACATCAACATAAAAACCTAAAGTTACATCCATTGATGTTGCTCCACCTACTGCTATAGCTCCAATTGGTGAAGATCTGGTTTTAAGTAAAAATGGGAGTAAAGAAAAAGTAAGTTGTTCTCTCAAAAAATTTACTAAAAATCCTATTACTCCATATATTGGACCATAATATTTAGCTACTATTGGCCCTGTGTAAGAATACCAACCTGAGCCCAAGGAAATAGATAAAGCCAAATTAAACGGTTTTATTCCAAGAATAAATAAAACTATTGAAGAAATTACTCCACCTAATATTACTATGAGGATAGAAGATATTGCTACTCTGGAAATTCTTCTGAGGATTTCTTTGTTTATATCTTTTCCTACTGCAATTCCTATAACAAATGCCAAGATGTAAAGTTCATAATCTATTATAGAATTAAAAGGTAAATTAAATTTAAGTATAAAACCAGAAATAAAACCTGCTAGTAAAGGAATAATATACTTAAGCTGAGTTCTTAGCGATACTTTTATCTGTCTTCTTTTATCCCCTCTTTTTTCTACGTCTATAGTTATAAATGAACCTAAAAAGTACGTTATAGCGACAATTGCTATTGACGATATAATTGAAAGATATAATATTCTTTCTATGGCTTGAGAAGATAGCTGTACGCCTCCCCAATACGCTATAGTAAAAATTAAGAGTAAAACCACTAAGTCAGAGAGCATAGAAGGACTCTTTTTAATTATTTTATTGCCTAAGAGTAATGAAATTGCATAAACTAAGATAAAGGTAACGGTAAAGTTCAATGCTAGTGAAATTTATGTATAGAATATAAAAAATTAATGGGATAATTCAACTTACTCTTCATTGACGGCAAGATCTCCTAATCAATTCTGTATATAAGATAAGGATCAAGTAGTTCATCGATTCTATCTTTGCGTTTTATAAAGTTGAGAGCTCTATATAAGCGATTTTTCTATCACTTTTGTAAACTTTTTTTGCATACTTTTTTAACTTCTAGGGGTAGAAGTAACTTCTAGGGGTAGAAGTTGCTCTTTAATCCAACACCTAAGGATGAAAGAAAGGATTTCTTTGACAAAGAAAAAGAGATGGAACAATTGAAAGAATTAAGGACTCCTTTAATTCTAGTTTTAGGCCTTAGAAGAACAGGGAAATCTTCTTTGATAAAAATTTCAACGAAAGAACTTGAGCACGAAAAAGGAACAATAACAATTTATATAGATTTAAGAAAATTTGAAGAGAAAAATTATTTTTCATATCGTGAATTTCTCCTTCAATTACAGAGTGAGATAAATAAACTAAAGAGATTTTCAAAGATTATAGATTCACTTAAAAAGATAGAAGGAGTCTCAATTGCTGGTAATGAGATTAGACTCAGCTGGAATAAAGAAGATAGGCTTCAATTTTCTTCTTTGCTTGATGCATTAGAAGAGGGAAGTGATAATAAAGTTGTAATAGTTTTGGATGAAGCACAAGAATTACTAAAGATGAGAGGATTGAATATTTTACCTAGTTTAGCTTATGCTTACGATAATTTAAAAAAAGTGAAGATCATAATAAGCGGATCTGAAATTGGCTTACTTTATGATTTTCTTAGAATTAACGATGCTAAAAGCCCTCTTTATGGCAGGGCATTTTCCACAGTAGAATTAAAGCCATTCAGTAAGGAAGAAGCTATGGAGTTTTTAAGAAAGGGTTTTGAAGAACTAAAGATTCCTTTCAATAAGGAGGAGGAAACATATGAAAAACTAGGAGGCATACCTGGATGGTTAACATATTTTGGATTTACTTATTTGGAATCAAGAAATTATGAAGAGAGTATAAACAGAACTTTAGATTATGCAAAACTCTTAATAAAGAAAGAGTTCGATAGTTTTATCTCAGCTAGATATACTGCTAAGAAGAGATATTATATAATTATGAAAGTGATAAGCAGATGCGGTAGATGGAGTGATGTTAAAAGGGCTTTGGAAGCTGAAGAAGGAATTGAAATTAGCGATTCTGAGGTTTATAATTACTTATCACAACTTACGAAGCATTCTTGGATAGTTAAAAATAATGAAATGTATTGTCCATCTGAGCCTCTTATAGGATATACGTTCACCTAATTTGATAGCAAATATATTCAATTAATAATATTTTTATAAATGCACTATTTACTCTAAAAATCTTTCTCTACATAGTTAATTTTATCTTATTCGTAATATTATATGTTTTTAGACTTTGTTAGTTTGATATAGCTATTCTGCTTCTTTTTTAGCTGGTATTATCGATTAACGTATTACTTTCAATTTGTGATTTGTTTCTTTTTACCTTTGCTTCTTGTGGATTTTACGTGTTTTTCATTCTCTATATTAGAATTTCATAATACAGAGTATAATTAACTTCAGATTAACTTGACATTTTGAGCATAAAGTTTTCTAACCTAAAACTTCTAGGCAAAACCATAAAAACCTTACTTCTAAGGGAAAAACTAGGACTAGACTATTTCATATGCATAAAGTAAAAATCTTAATAATAGAGAGAAATATTTGTTTATACTCCAAAAATATAAGAATTAAAAAATTAAAGACACGAATTTAGAGTAACATTGGATTATACTCTATTCTAACGAGAATAAAACGTCAAAAATAACGCAAGTAGAGTCTAGAGGAAATTAAATAGTATTTTTAATCCTTATTAGTAATAAAGATTATAGTATTTTTTTCTAATCTTAGAAACATTTTTATTAGACCTACTAGGAAAAATCAAAGTAAAACTTCTAATTCCTTATTTCTTCGTTATCCCTAGGATTAATATACTTTAAATTCTAATTTCAGGAATAATCTTGTTTTAAGAAATTCAAAATCATATTATAAGTACTCTTTCTGTTATGCAAACCATTTTAATTCTTAGACAGATTTTCTGTATAATACAAGAATTACCAAAACCTTGGTTCAACATAGAAGAATATAGAAAGACTAGATTATTAGAGGGGTTTGGGTCTCATTGAATTTCATATATTTTGTATTCAATTCTCGACCCTTGGAGTTCACCGAAGTCACGAACACTCATCCCTCTTCCTCCCATTAGGGGAATAACCCCACTCACCCTCTCAGGATGAGAAAACCCCCACATTCTGAGGTTAAAATTCTTCAAATACCTCTTGAAAATATTTAATGACGCACTAAATTGCCTATCCAAAGCGAAACCACACCTCCCACACCTAAAAGTCCTGCCAACCATTCGGGAACCAACCCATCCACATCTGGGGCAAGACCTAGACGTAAGATACGGATCTACCTCAACAACCCTACAATTATAGAAAAAAGCCTTATACCTCAACACACCAACCAACTTCCTCCAAACAGTCCTCGACAATTTTCTTGATAAAGAATCACTACCATCTTTAAACATACCCTCCTTATTAAGCTTCTCAAAAACCAAAACATGATTATTGTAAAGGCTAAGGATAAGATTAGCCAACTTATGAACCAAATCATTAACCCTATTCCTCTCACGATGAGAATACTTATTCAACAACCTCCTCCCAACCCTAAACTTCTTAGACGCTAAAGACTGAACCCTACTCCTCTTCTCCTGCATAATAAACTTCAAACTATAAAGTTGCTTCGTTGACACCATCACAAACTTCTCGCCATCATAACCGTCTAGGGAGAAAAGATTTGAATCAAATGCAACAACCTCGAGAGGTGTAGTAGTTGGTAATTCTTTTCTAAAAACTAAGTGCACTTTATCCTCCTTGATGATTGGTTCTGTTAGTTCAAAATCTTCTACTCTTTTTGAAAACCACGTTTTATCCCAAGAGTAAGTGATGTATTCATAAGGTTTTACAGTGATTCTAACGCTTTTTCCTTCAACTTTTCTTAGTGTGGTTTTTACTCTCACGTAACCTTTCTTTACTAGTGGTGGTTTGAATTTGGCTTTTTTCTTCTCGTATTTTCTTTTCCATGACTCAAGGATTGAGTATGTGTCGTGTATTGCTTGGTCTATGTAGTGTTTTGCTAGGTTGTAGTTGTTTTGGTTGATTAGGTATTTTCTTAGTTCTTTGTATGTGTTTTTGTTTTTTGGTAGTAGTATTTTATTAGTTTTCTTGACGTGTATTATTGTTATTTTTTTGAATAAGTATTGTATTCCTTTGTTTAGTAATTTTGTGTATGCTTTTATTAGTTCTTTGCTTTTTTCTTGGTTGTTTTTTATTATGTATGTTATGTGTAGGTATTGAGTTTGTGGTTGGAATGTTTTAATTCTTAAGTTCTTCAATGCATTTCTTCACCTTTTCATACTTATGACTCCTCATTCCATACAACTTTCCAGAGAATGAGACTAAGATGCTGATTAAGTCTTCAATTAATTCTTGTTCTGGTGTTTTATCCTCTGCTTCTAACACTACTATTTCACAGTTGTGTGCTTTGCATACTTCTTCTAGTATCTCGTAACCAAATCTTACTAGTCTGTCCTTGTATGTAACTACAATTTTGCTTACTTCGTTGTTTAGTATCATTCTAAGTAGTTTTTGGAATCCTTTTCTTTTCATGTTTAATCCAGAACTTACATCGGAGATTACTAAGTCGTATTGTTGTACTTTACTTTGCAGGTAGTTCAATTGGTTTACAAGGTCATCTTTTTGTGTGTTTGATGGTACTCTTGCATATAACACTACTTTCTTTTTTCTTATTATTCCTTCTAGTTTTTCTATGTCTTCTTCTTTGAATCTTGTTTTTCCAGATGGTAGTTTTACTGGTGTTATTATTCCCTTCTTAACGTAATCTTGTAATGTTCTGTATGATATTCCTAGTCTTTGGCATACTTCTTTTGGTCTTAGCATTGTAAATAAGTTCGTATACAAATTATAAAAACTTTACGCTCTAACTGAAACAGTTTTCCACGGCTAAATTTGAAGAGGAAATAGCAAGAAAATTTTTAGAAGAAAATTTAATACGAAATTCTGCCGGAAAAACTTATCAATCATGGAAGGCCTTAGTTGCAGCTTTTGCTTCTAAAAATAGAGAAAAACTAAAAAGTTTATTCCAAGGAAAAGTAAGAATTAAAGGGGGCAAAAAAGTAGAGAAGGTTGATTGGATAATAGCTGTAATGCCAAGTACTGTATTAAAGATAGTTGCCCAGACTATTGGAGGTAAAATAGATGTTTATACTAACTTAGCATTACTAATTCATTCTTATCAGTACAATGGACCAGACTCTCAAGGAATATTAAGTCCTTATATTAATGATGAGTCAGCTAAAGCTGATATTGTTAAATTACTGGACATTATTAACGAGATACTAAAGGAGGAAGGAGTAAAAGAATAAGTGAAAAATCTGTTATTGCTTAAAATCTAACATCCATTTCCATGTTTTTATTACAGGAATTGTTTCATCGTTAATCTTTATTTCTTTCTCTTCATCAAAAGTAAGTATAGTAGCTTTTACGTCTTTATCTTTTTTACTAATCTCTATTATTCCCTTAATTTCTCTATCAAGATCGTTAAGGGAATAAGTTACTTGATACATTTCTTTTATCTTATTATTTTCTAAAATTAGAAAGTCTACTTCGTTTTTACCTCTATAGTAAAATATATTTCTAGATCCATATCTTCTCAAAAGTTCTATAAAAACTGCGTTTTCTAATAATGGACCTAGAGTTTCGTTTAGTTTATATCCTATCACGTTTGAAATTCCTTGGTCTATGACGTATACTTTTTTCTCTGCTCTTACCATTTGCGTTAATTTTGAGCTTAATGGATTTACAAAAAATATGAGGTATGAATTAAGAAGGCATTGGGTATATCTTTCTACATTTCTGATTGGAATTTGCAATGTTCTTGAAATTCTTCTCAAAGAGATCCTATTACCTACATTTGTAATGTAATATAAGCTTAAGTTCTTAACCTGGTTTTCATTCTTTATTTTGCAACACTTTACAACGTCTTTACTTAATATATCTTCATAGAGATTTAATAGTATGTTTTCTTTCATTTCGTTTATTGCAACTAGTGGAAATCCGCCAAATTTTAAATATTCTAAAAATAGAGATTTTATTTTTGTCTCATTTGCTAATATATCTAGTTCTGATTTCAATTCTACTCCTTTAAATTGTAAAAATTCTTTGAATGAAAGAGGATATACTTCAACAGAAATATGTCTTCCGGATAACGTTTCTCTTAATTTTCCTTTTGTAATTGCACTTGTAGATCCAGATACAGCTATATAGGCTTCTTTTCTATCTATTAATGATCTGGCAAAATTTTCCCAATTTTTTACCTTTTGTACCTCATCTAGGAATATAAAAGGTTTGGATTTTTTATCTTTTCTTATCTCTTGATATATTTCGTAAAGTTGAAATAATGAATTAGCATCTGTGATTTCGTTAAATCTTGGATCTTCAAAATTAATTATAAGAGTATTAAGGGGATCAGTACCATTTTTTATTAATTTCTGAATTACTTGGTTAAATATTGTAGATTTACCTGATCTCTTTACACCTACTACATCTACTAACAATCCTGAAAGCAAGATTCGTATAATCTTTTCAGAATATTGCCTTGGAAAACCAGAATATTGATCTTTATACCAGAAATTCCAGTCTATCAAAGCCTTTAGCAATAATTCTCTGTCCACAAAGTCATTTGCTATCAATCTTCTTAAACTTGACTCTCTTAGTGAGTCAAAATAATTAAAACTTGACTCTCTTAGTGAGTCAAAATATTAGACTCAAAGAAAGTTACTACACAATTCTATTAACACTAGCTTTTCAGAAGAAAAAATATTACAATTAAATAAAAAATCAATGAAGATTAAATAAAGCTTCTAGATCTATCTTATAAGTCAGAAAGTTGAGTAAATAGTCTTTTATTAAAGCGTTAATGCAAATAGAATATTTAAACTAGTGTTCAAAATATTGTTAATGATATATGGTTTCGTCTCTAATGGAAAAATAGCAGCATTGTATGACGAGAATTTTTACATAAGATCTTTATATTATCCTTATCTAGGGCAATATAATCATTCTGTAGCAGGATATTTTAAAATAGGGGTATGGCATGATGGAAAATTCACTTGGTTGGATAATATAAAAGATAAAAGGATTACAATGGATAATTTGACTGTAAATACTGAAATTAAATGGGATAATTTAAAAATATATCTTAGCGACGTTGCAGTTTTCTCTCATAGCGTAATAATGAGAAGAGTAAACGTAGAAGGACCAGGATTTGTTAGATTTATTTTTTATCATGATTTTAAATTGAATGGATATGAAATAGGAGATACTGCATTTTATAATCCTGAATTAGATGCAGTTTTACATTATAAGGATAATACTTGGTTCTTAATTGGCTCATCGCATAATATCTATGAATATACTACTGGAAGAAGAGATAAGAATGAAGTTTTGAGCGATTGTGAAGATGGAAAACTTAATAAGAATCCAATAGCTCAAGGATCTGTAGCTTCTGCTATATCTATTGCATATCCTTCCTTCTATTATTTCATAATAGCTGGAGAAAGTTTTGATCATGTAACAAAAATCTTTAATGAAATTAAAGAGAATCCTAAATTCCATTATGAGAAGAATAAATTCTACTGGGATTCTATTACTTCTTCTTTGTCTGATAATTTAGCCAAGATAAGCCTTGCAATTATGTTAGGTCATGTAGGCGATAACGGAGCGATACCGGCTTCTTTAGATACTGATATTTTGAAGTTTAATTTAGATACTTATGCTTATATTTGGCCTAGAGATTCAGCATTAACTGCAAATGTTCTAGATAATGCTGGATATTTCTCATTTACAAGGAATTTCTATGATCTAGTTTTTCATAAATTATTTTTGGACAAAGGATATTTATTTCAAAAATATAATCCAGATGGAACTTTTGGAAGTACGTGGCATCCATGGACAGTAAGGAGTAAGAATTCATTGAATATTCAAGAAGATGAAACTGCTACTGTAATCTGGGCTTTCTGGAATTATTTCTTAAAAAGTAGAGATTATGCTATGTTAAAGGATGTTTATCATGTAATTAGAAACGCTGCAAACTTTATGACTGATTTTAGGGATGAAAAGCTAAAATTACCTTTGGAGTCTTACGATTTATGGGAGGAAAAATTAGGAGTACATACTTATACTGTAGCTTCAGTATATGCTGGATTAAAAGCTGCAAGCAATTTTGCAAACATGGTAGGCGATGAAGAAAATAAGAAAAAATGGAACGATACAGCAGAGGAAGTTAAGAATTCTTTAAGAGAATATATGTTTGACAAGGAAAGAGGAGTATTTTATAAATATGTAAATATAGATGATGGAAAAATTACTTCAGTAGATAAAACTATAGAATCTAGCACTTTAGGTATTATCATTTTTGATGTTTTTGACATTAATGACCCAATAGTTGAAAGTAATGTAAAACAAGTTATGGATAAACTTTGGGTTAAGAATATAGGAGGATTAGCAAGATATGGAAATGATTATTATCAGAGAGTTAATGGAAATTACAATGGAATACCGGGTAATGTGTGGATAATAACTACAATGTGGTTAGCTCAATATTTTGCTAAAAAAGGAGATATAAATAAAACTAAAGAATTACTAGCCTGGGCTAACTCTCATGCAATTTCAGGATTATTACCAGAACAAATCAGCCCATTTGATGGGTCTCCCTTATCTGTTATTCCTTTATTATGGTCTCATAGCGAATATCTTAAAACTTATTTAATGATTAATAGAGGATAAACAATTAGTCCATAAAAAATTAAATTTATCCTTTTCTAGGAATTTTTTGTGTTGTATTTCCTCCTAATACAGAGAGTATAGCTGCTGCTACAATTATTGCTGCTGAAACTAGGAAAGCAAAGTGTAATCCAGAAACAAAACTATTGCTAATGTTCCCATCTAGAGAATGAACTCCCAAAAATATTTCAAATGCTACATATCTAGGGATTACTAATGTTGCAACTGTTATACTTAATACGTAGCTTAATGCAGTTCCTATACTTCCAAGCGTTCTGGAGATTCCAGATACTGCACCATAATATTCTCTTGGTGCACTAAACATAACTGCTGCTGCATTAGATGGCCAAAACATTGATGAGCCCGCTCCAGTAATTGCTGTTATTCCTAAAATATAATAAAAAGAAGTTGTTGGAGTTAATATAAAATAATAGAGCATCAAAGAAATAAATGTTAGAAGTAATCCTATTCCAGCCAGTATCCCAGGTTTTCCTCTATCAGCTATTCTCCCCATGAATGGGGCTAATATACTTGCTATTACGTAGCCTGGAGTTAACAGTAGTGAGGAATCTAATGGTGAAAGCCCTCTTACTCCTTGCAAATACATTATAAGTAAGAACGTCAATGCTAATGCTCCTATTCCTTGAAGAAAGCTAGCCATTAAAGAAAATGAAAGAATCCTTATTTTAAATACGTTAACATTTATTATTGGTGCCTTTACTTTCATTTCATTGAATAAAAATACTGGAACCAAAAGTAAACCTGCAACTATTTCTGCTATATATTCTGTTGTAAGTCCTGAACTTGCAGTAAGCATTGCACCTATAGAGATTAATGTTATTGATATGCCTAGTATTATTGCCCCACTTATATCTAACTTTGTATTTACTTTGTTTATTGTTTTGATTTCCCTAAATCCAATGATTGCAGATATTATTCCTATTGGTACGTTAATATAGAAAATATACCTCCAACCGATAAAAGTAGTTATAATACCACCTAGTACTATTCCAAGTAATGCTCCTACATTCCAGCCTAAGGAAGTTATCCCATAAGCTTGCCCTCTTTTATTTGGTGGAAATACATCAGCTATTATAGCATAACTGTTTGCTGTAAGTAGTGCTCCACCTATTGCCTGAAGTACTCTAAATGATATAAGTAAGTACACGTCTGGAGATAACCCACAAAGTGCTGAGGCTATAGTAAAAATTACAAATCCTATATTATATACTTTTGATCTTCCAGCAATGTCTCCTATTCTACCAGATTGTGTAGAGAGAATAGCTAGCACAATTAGATATGCTAATAAAACCCATATTGATAGATAAAGATCAGTATGGAGACTAATTGTCATAGTTGGTAATGCTAAAAGAACTATTGTAGTATCTACTGCGGCCATTAAAGTTCCTAAAGTAAGAACTATTAGTATTAATTTAATGTTCATAAGATGTTAGGATGTAATTATATAATTAAAACTATCTTTATCAGTGTTTATTTTCAGAGGATTTTAGAATAATTATTTAATATAACTTATTTAGATGGAGTGAAAATATTTTATAATTAATTATATGGTTCCTAACCACCAAGTAATTAAACTAAAATATTTATGTAGATATAAAAATTAATTATTTTGAAATTTTTTGTTGTAGTATTTCTTGTTGACCTGCTGATGCTCTCTGTTCTTTACCTCTAATTGCTGACAATACTAATGCTATTGCCAATATAGTTATTGATGCGAAGAAAGCCGAATGAACTCCTACTAAGAATTTTGCACCTACTCCTCCAATTAAATGTGATGTCCCGAGGAACACTTCAAAAGCTACATATCTAGGAATTGTTAATGACGCAACTGATATGGCTATAACGTAGCTTATTAATATTCCAGTATTTGCTAATGTCCTTAAGATTCCTGATATTCCACCGTAAAGTTGCTTAGGAGCATTAGCCATAACTGCACTATTATTTGCTGGATAAAACATTGATGTACCAATACCTCCTATAATTGAGGCTAGAATTATATCAATATAAGGAGTCGTTAGAGTTAATCTAGTGTATATAAATGCTGTTATCATCATAAAAGCTATACCTAATGTTGCAGGAATTCTAGCTCCTATTCTATCCGATAATCTTCCAGCTATAGGCCCTAACATACTAGCTAATACATAACCTGGAACCAACAATAATGAAGCATTAAATGGTGAAAGCCCTCTTATACCTTGCAAATACATTATAAGGATAAACGCAGTAGCTAAATATCCTGCACTTTGTAAGAATGATGCAAATAAAGACGCTGATAATACTCTATTCTTAAATGCTCTGAAATCTATTACTGGAAATTGTATTTTTCTTTCCACTAATGCAAAAGGAATTAATAGTAATGCACCAGCAATTATTAATGACATATTGAGCCTAGTTAAACCTACTCCAGCTGTTTCAGCAGCACCATACGTGATTAATGATAAGGCTAAGCCCAAAAGCACTACTCCAGGAATATCAAATTTTCTTTTCACAATATTTACATCTTTAATTTCCCTAAATCCAAAAATTACAGCCACTATTCCTATTGGTACGTTAATATAGAAAATATACCTCCAACCGATAAAAGTAGTTATAATACCGCCTAATACAATACCTAAAACTGCTCCTACATTCCAGCCTACTGATGTATAACCATAAGCTTTTCCCCTCATATTAGGAGGATAATAATCAGCTATTATTGCTCCGCTATTTGCTTGCAACATTGATGCTCCTATTGCTTGAAGACCTCTAAATCCTATTAATAACGATGCTGCAGGAGATGCACCACATAATGCTGAACCTATAGTAAATACTAAAAATCCTATGTTGTAAATTTTAGCTCTACCATAATTATCTCCTAATCTACCTACCTGTGTAGTTAATACTGCTGCTATTAATAAGTAAATAAGAATTACCCAAATTATTGTGAACAAATTTGTATGCAATGATTGGACTATCGTTGGCAATGCTAAGATTACTATTGTCGAATCTACTGCTGCCATCATTGTACCTAGAACTACTACAATAGTAACGAGGGATATTTTATTCATAAATTTATTTGTTAAACTTTACTTTAAAAAGATTTGGTATCTAACTTTTAAAATACTTACATATCAAAGAAGAAAAATAGCCTTTTACTTAGCTTCTTCCACTTCTGTTTCTACTTTTCTAGCTCTAAATGTATAGTTCTTAGTCCATAGAGAAGCTATGAGAGTTAATATCATCATTATAAAACCAAATATAGAAATGTAATCAAATGCTGTAGATGATGGTACAAGTCCTAAAACTAAAGGTTGATTATTATACATCATTATTATTGGTTGTTGATAAGTATCCATTAAAGATGTTGCTACTACTGGTCCAGCAGCTCCTCCTATAGTTCTTAACAACGTATTCATTCCCATTCCTGTTGTTCTAGCTTCATCTGGCAATGCTAATGCTACCATATTAACTAGTGGTATAATTACTGCCACTAATCCTACAGATGACAATAGTGCTCCAAATAATACTTCTGGTATTGTAGATCTATAGAATAGTAGTGAAAGATAAGCTAATGCTGATAATATACTTCCTATTATTAGAATTGGTCTTGGCCCTACTTTCGGCATAAGTCTTCCAAATATTGGACCAAAGATTACCATCCCTAGAGCTACTGGAGACATTAGTAAACCAGACTGTATTATAGTTAAGCCTAATCCATAAGGTGAGGGAAGTTGAGCATAGTACACTAGGAAAATGAAAACTGTAAACATTCCTACTCCAGAAACAAGTCCTGTTATGTTAGCTACTGCGAAATTCCTTATCTTAAATAAACTTAGTTTAAGTAACGGTTCTTTTATTTTTCTTTCTACTGCAAAGAAAACTCCATATAATATTATTCCGGAAATTAAGAAGTCTAAATTATCTAAAGAAGTCCATCCTAGTGTTGGACCTTCAGTAACATATACTAAAACTAAAACTGTTGCTAACCCTATTAATGACGCTCCTATATAATCTACCTTTTGTTGTTTTCTATGTCCAGTATGAGGTAAATATTTTTCAGATAAAACGAAGAGAATTAAGGATAATATTGCCGCAGTATGGAATGCGTAAGGCCAACCTAAATCTTGGACAATGTATGATCCTAAGAGTAAACCTATAGCTGGCCCTATCCCCATCATTGCGCTAAGTATTGCTTGAGCAAAAGCTACTTTCTCCCTAGGAAATAGATCAGTTATTATTGCAATAGCTATTGGAAACATTGAAAATCCTACTCCTTGAATTGCCCTTGCAGTAAGTAAAAACCATATATTTGGAGAAAATCCTGCCATTGCTACTGCTACAATATAAAATCCTATTGCAATAGTGTACATTTTCTTTTTACCATAAGTATCTGCTAGTTTTCCCATTAATGGTGATGTAGCTGCTGCTACTATCATATAAGCTGATGTTACCCAGCTGACTAATGTAGCCGATACTGAAAAATCACTTTCTATTGTTGGTAATGCTGGAATTACCATAGTTTCAACGTAGTTTACTATAAGTAACATTGAAGCAAGTAGAACTAAAGTTCTTGACCTAATATCCATGAGTTATTGTGTTCATAATAGAAGTTAAAAATTTTTCGATATATCTTTTTAACGTGATTTTGCGTTAATTTTTATCATAAATTTATAATTATAAAAATAAAGTAGAAGGATAGATAATTATTCAAATAACCATAATAGCCCACTGTTTATGAAAATGATTTAAATGAGATTTACTAAGTATTAAATTGGCGAGAATATGAAGTTGTTAAGGCTATATTTAATTTATAGACTATGGAAAATGTTCAAGAGATTTAGAAAATAAGAATAAGAGAATAAGATTTTTTATTAAGATAAACCAAATATTACATTCATGGAAATACTATTAAACGAATTAAATAAGCAATTATCTAACTTGAATAAAGAGTTTTATGAAAGAGTAATGCCTCCTGTAGATATTTACGAAGATGGAAATACTCTAATAGTAGTAGCTGATTTGCCCGGTTTCGATAAGAATAAAATAAGCGTCAGAATAACTAGTGATGGAGTTTTACATATAGAAGCTACAAGACAGATAGAAATGGCAGGAATAAAGCATTTGAATCAAAGACCAGAAAAAATAAGAAAAGACATTAAACTACCAGTAAGAGTCCCTAAAGATGCAGAAGTCCAAGGAAAATATGAAAATGGAGTATTAACGTTAAATATTCCAATAGAAGGAGTTGCTAAGGTAAAGATAGAGTAATAGAAAGTCCAAATATAGCGATAAGTATTGCAATATAGAAATTTCCTAAAAGTACGTAAGCTATAATGCTAGCAGCAATGATAGCACTTCCAATCCATTTTTTACTTCTTTTCTTGGTTTTTTCCGATTGAGGAATAAGTTCCATTTTTATTTTGTTAGAAAAAACTGTATAGTAGTCTTTGGCTTCGTCTAAAAGTGCTACTCTAGTTAATCCTAGGTCTTGAATTAATCTAATTAAATTATCTATAAAATCAAAATCTGGATCAATAAGCTTACAAGTACCTTCTAATACTGCAGACATTCTTAGATATGCTGCTAACCTCTCTGGTAATCTTAATGGGAATTTATAAAATGCTTCTGATGCAAGTTTATTAAAATCTTGTAATTCTATTTCCTCTAACTCTCTTCTTGCACTTTCTATAAGAAGTTGAAATCCTTTTATGAGAACTTTTCTGTCAGCGAAAGGCTGAACTGCACCTAATTGATCTAATAAGCTTACTACCATTATCGCATCTCCTCTACTTAGGCTAAGGTAAAGTCTGATTAGTTTTACTCTTGTTTCTGGATCTATTCTCCCAATCATTCCAAAATCATATAGGATAAGCCTTCCATCATTTGTTAAGGATATATTTCCAGGGTGAGGATCAGCATGAAATATTCTTCCGGTAAGTAAAGGATACATAAATGTTTTGAATACTCTCCAGGATAACATTCTTCTATCTACTGTTTTTAGAGCATCTTCTGAAGTTATTTTATATCCTCTAATATATTCCATTATCATTACTTGTTTTGTTGCTTTAATTACTCTTGGAATAACAATATCAAAGTCCTTTAATTCATCTTTTATCTTCTCTAAATTTTGAGCTTCTTTTGTATAGTCTAATTCATCAAATACTCTTTTTGAAAATAGATCTACTACTATTTTTATCGACTCAAGAAAGGAGGAGTCAAAAAGTAATCGTAAGTAAGGAAGAAGTCGCTTCATAATTTTTATATCAGTTCTTAATATCTCCTCAACGTTTGGTCTATTTACTTTAATTGCTACTTCCTTTCCTTCATATTTTCCTATATGTACTTGGCCTAAACTAGCTGCAGCTATTACGTCACCTACTTCAATATTATTTACGTATTTTGTCACTATTTTTAGTATTTCTTCTTTTGGTGCTGGGGGTACTTCGTCTTGAAGTCTTTGTAACTCATTAAGATATGCCTCTGGTAGTATATCTCCTCTAACTGAGAGGATTTGACCAAATTTTATAAATGTAGGACCTAGGTAGATTAGAGCATCAGTAAACAGTTTTGCTTCTTTTTGTAGTTCTTTTTGATCTATTTCTTCACCTTTTAGGATTCTTTCTCTTATATTTCTGTATTTTATTATTCTTGGTGCTAGTGTCCTCACTATAGTAATTGTCCTTGTAAAAGTATTCACAAAGATATTGAGTTAAATGTTAATAATATTATTAGTCTATGTACTGGTGCATTATCTAGTGTACTGTAATTAGAAATTAGATATGAAACTGTTAAAGTAAAAATATATTGTCATTATCAACATTTAGTAGAAAAACTTAAAAGATGTAACGATATGTGATAATTGTTTTTGGTGAGATTATGGGTTTTTTTGATCAAATGGGTTTCAAATATTTAATTATCTCCAGAATATTAAGAAGTATAGGTTTAATATTTATAACGTTATCCTCTTCATTATATCTTTCATTACTTCACTTTTCTCCTGCTTTAATAGGATTAATATTCGCTGGAGTAATAGCTTTTTCCTCTTCTATCTCTTTAGGTTTAGGTTTTCTTGGAGATAGAATAGGTTATAAAAAGATACTAATTATAGGAGACTCTTTTGCTGTCATAGGCGTTCTTTTATTAGCAATTACAAGCAATCCATCTTTTATAATATTAGCCTTAATTATTTCTGGAATTTCTGGTTCAGCTGGAGGCATGAGAGGACTTTTCTCAACTGGATTGACTGCATTGGTTATGAGTAATTGGCCAGAAGAAAGAGAAAGAGTAACTAGGATAGCTGTGTTAACTTCAGTTGCTTCAATATCTTCTGTAGGAGGCAGTTTAATGTTGACTTTTCATTCTTATTTACCTGTAAGTCCAATCGAGAGTTACAGAATTCTGTTCTTTGTATCTTTCTTGATGCTTTTAGTGTCTCAAATTAATCTCTTTTTCTTGAAAGAAAGACCTAGACCTAAAAAGACTACTAAAATTCTAAAGAGATCTAGTCTCTCGTATTCGCTTAAGGTTATTGCATCTAACTCCTTAGCAGGTTTTGGAATAGGTATAGCTATTCCTTTATTACCTCTATGGTTTTCTTTACGTTTTCATATGCCGTCTAGTGAGATAGGATTAATATTTACTGCATCATATATTTCCACTTCTTTAGGTTCTTTCTTAGCTACTAGAGTCTCATTTGAAACGTTAAAAGTAGCATCTATAACTAGAATACTAAATGGAGTTTTTCTTATATTGATGGCTTTATCACCTTTTTCAGTAGTTTCTGCTTTAATTTATGTAATAAGAGGATTTAATGCTGGACTTGGTGCGCCAAATAGGACTGCAGTAAATATAAGAGGAATCTCATCTGAGGATTATGGTACTGCATCTAGTCTTCAAGGTGTAGCTACTAGATTTTCTCAGTTAAGTTCTGGAATAGGTGGATATTTAATGGAAGTTGCCTTACCTCTGCCAGAAGAAGTTGGAGGTATAATTCAAGCAATAGGTGGATTCACTTATATGAGGTTACTTAGGAAAAGAAAAGAAGAAAAGAAAGTTATAGATAAGGAGGAAAATAAACGTCCACTTTAAATACTTATTTTTGAGTTTTGTTCTTGTGGCATTTAGAGGTTATGGATATTTAATAGGAGTAATAATATTTTGGGGATTATCATTTCCTTTATCTAAATTAGCATTGAATTTTATGTCACCATTTGTCTTAACTTTAATACGTTTTTTAGTAGGTGGAGTTATTCTTTCTATTTATGCTAAAGGTTTAGAATATGGAAAGAAAGAAGCAATAAATGCAATTCTCAATATGGCTATTTTTGTTATTTTACTAAATATAGCCATAAATTTCTCATCTAATCCTGCTTTAGCTTCAGTTTTGATTTATACTCAACCAATATTTGTAATAATTTTTGCTAGATTATTTGGAGATGTTATCAGACTTGAACAAGTTATTGGAGTTATAGTAGCTTTTGCTGGAATATTTATTTCAGTAAACAGCGTTAATTTTGATTTAGGCTCTTTAATAGCTATTGTAGCATCTATTCTTTGGGCTCTAGGAACTATCTACTATTCTAAGCTAAAAGTTAGAAATATTATAAAATTAAATGCATTTATGTCATTATTTTCTTCACTATTTATTATACCTATCGTACCTTTCTCAAATTATTTTGTTTTTAATTATAAAGGATTATTTTTAGCTATATTAGTTGGAGTAATAGCTCAAGCTTTAGGTTTCATTTTCTGGTTTAATGGGGTTAGTCAATTAGGCCCTTCAGTAGCTTCTAGCGTAGTTATTTTAGTTCCTGCTTCTGCTTATTTATTTACTTTTTTACTTTTAGGAAAATTGCCGACTCTTTTTGAATTGCTTGGATCTTCTCTCGCTCTGATAGGTGTTTTCATTTCTCAGTATTCTAGAATAAAAAATAGAAAAATGTAATCAGCTTCGGTGGTCTTCTTCACTTATCTGTATAGAGCGCGCTCATCACTAGAAGAAGAAATTAGAGCTTAATTTTTATGTTTTATGACCTTCTATTTTACTAATGCAGACATTTGCTGTATCTTAAACTGTTTAACGCTAGCAAACAATCAATTCTTTATAAAGATCTATCTTCTAGAATTCCTTTCGTTGAGTCATAGAGAAGAAATAGTAAATCTTCTCTAATATAAAATACCGAATATAATTTAGTTTAAACTAAAATTGCTTTATGTATTCCGCGTTTCTTTAAATTTATAAAAACAGATTTTAAATAGGATTGAATGAAAGGTTTATATAATAGGTAACAAATATACCTATTTTATGGAGCCAGTGAGAAAAGGAAGAATTCTAGGAATTACATCGTTAGCACATTTTGCTAATGATGGAACTTTTCTAATATTTCCTTTGCTGATAGTGTATTATCATTCAATTTATAACATTAGTCTAGTTTTTTTAGGATCATTATCAATAATTTATACTTTACTCTCAGGTTTGCTTTCTCCATTTATTGGTGATTTTGCTGATAAGCATGATCTAGATTCTAAATTAATGAGTCTTGGTATATTCTTAGAAGCCATATCATTCCTACTTTTTGGACTTTCCTTCCTTTCAAGTTCTTTAGTATATTACTTGACAATAATAGCAAGTATTTCTTTAGGAGTTGGCCAAGCTTTTTATCATCCTATTGGAGGAGCTATGATTTCAAGGAGTTTTAAGAGTCAAGCTGGTAGAGCTTTAGGAATAAATGGTTCTATGGGGAGTATAGGAAGATCAATAATGCCTTCTATAGTTACCTTATTTATCGTTATTCTAGGAGAAGTAACTGGTTTAATAACTTTATCAATTTACATGATTGCTGTAACTCTAATAATATTCTTCGGCTTATCGTTTTACAAAAAAGATCCTCAAGAAGGTGTAAGAAATAAGAAGGAGAAACTTGACAAAGCTTTTTACAAATTCTTACTGATTTTAGGCATAATAGTTTTTATAAGGAGCATGTTTATAACTGGAACTACAACTTTTACTGGACAATTTATATATGACGTATATCTTTCTAAGACTTTATCTGGAATATTCTTAACAGTTGGTTTCATTGGTTCAGTCTTTGGACAACCAGCATTCGGGTATTTGACAGAAAAGAAAGGAGGTAGATTTACTTTTGCTTTAACAAGCGTTTTATCAATTATATTTTTCTTAGGATTTCTATTATTCGATAAGAGTTTGATTTTAGCATCATTATTTTATACGCTATTTACTTTTGCTGCTTTTAGTTCATTTCCTGTATTGTTAGGATATGTTAGCCAAACTTTTCCTAGAAGTTTCTTCACCGTAGCAAATTCATATATATGGGGAATTGGAGTTACTGTAGGTGGAGCTGCTGGGAATGCAATGATAACTGCATTAGTAGGATTAAATTTTAGCTTATTAATCTCGTTCTATATAATGCTAGGATTAGCAATAGTTTCTGCTATACTAATTCCTTTAATACCTAGAGGAAAAATAGGAAATTAAATCTCTTTTCTATTTTCATATTTTCTTGTAAAACTTAATAATCAAAATTTTTTACTAAAAACGAATATTGAATGAAACCTTAACTGAATAAAATCTAAAGTGTTAGCATTTCAATTATTCTTTTAAACAAAGTTAGTTAAATCAACTTTTTTGTAAAGCCTTACCTAAATTATGCTATTGAAGACCTAGTGTTATCGATCTTAGTTTGCATCTTAGATTTAAACTATTATCCTAATGTATAAATTTTTAGTTTAATTTTATTTAGTTTCATATTTTCTTTTATACTAGTTTTGTAGCATATACTATACATGCTTGGAGATAAAATTTTCGAATTGCTTAAACAATTTAGCGATAGAGTATATGGAAATCCTGGCACTACAGAACTAAGTTTTATAAAATACCTTCCCTCTGACTTCAAATATTATTTAGCTCTTCAAGATGGCGTTGCAGTAGGCATGGCTGAAGGTTATTATTTAGCAAGCAATAAATTAGCAATAGCTAACTTACACGCTGCACCAGGATTATCTAATGCTTTAGGTTTTATTTATACAGCTTTGACTGATAGAGTTCCTTTACTTATAATAGGAGGGCAACAAACTTCGAGTTATCTTACTGATGAACCGAGACTTTATGGAGATTTAAGTAATATCTCTAAGCCTTTAGTTAAGGCTTCTTTTGAAGCTAAAAATACATATGAGGCTATAAGGTATTTAAATAGAGCTATAAAGTTAGCCTTAACTCCTCCTTATGGTCCTACATTCGTATCTATTCCAGAAGATTTAGAAAGTAAAGATATAAAGTACAATATTGACCCATTTTATCATAAAGTAAATCTATGTTGTAATGAAGATGATATAAAAGAAATAATGGAGATTGCTAATTCTGGTAATGTAGCTATAATATCTGGTTACGAAATTGATGCCTTTGATGCCTTTAACGAAATTACTAGCTTTGCTGAAAAATTAAATTCTCCAGTTTATGCTGAACCTTTTGCTTCTAGGCCTCCATTTATTTCTTCGCATAAACTTTTTGCAGGTGATTTACCAAGAAGAAGTAGTGAAATAAATAAGGTTCTGGATAATTATGATGTCATATTAATTATTGGAGGTAGTGTAAACAATGTTTTATTCCCTGACGAAGAACTTTTAGGATCTAAAAAAGTAATAGAAGTAACATATGATTGGATAGAGGCAAGTAAAAGGCCGTGGAGAACTTTAGTTTGTAATCCTAAGGATTTTTTAGTTAAAGCTATAAAATATGCAAAACCACACTATGGAGAAATAAAAAAAGTTGTTTATCCAAGAAATGATAAAGTCGAAGAGATTCTAAAAACTCTATATCCTAACCTTAGAAATTATACAGTATTTGATGAAGTGCCTTCATATAGAGAAATCGTGAGAAATATTTTAGGTTATAAGAAAGGATCTCTATACTCTAATAGAGCAGGATTTATAGGATGGGCTATACCAGCATCTTTTGGATATTCAAGTTACGGTAAAAAGAGTTTAGCGATAGTGGGAGATGGTAGTTTTAACTATAGTTTTCAAGCTTTATGGAGTGCTAGCAAATACGGTGGAAAAATGAAAGTGCTAGTTATAAATAATCAAGGATACAATTCACTTAGACACTGGAATAATAATATAAATTATGAGTTATTATCTCCTAATACTAGCCCATGGAAATTAGCTTCAAGCTATAACTTCGAAGGAAAAGAATTCGATGACCATAAAAAAGCTATAGATTGGTTAATGTCTGACGATACACAAAAATTGGCTGAAATTAGGCTATGACTTTCTGATCAGATAAGAGATTTATTCTTTCTACTAATTCTTCAGGAGATAATAGATTGCTAATAGATTTTATTACTAATCCAGGAAATATTTTTCCAAGATAATTCAATGTGGCTTCGAAACTTACTATAATATTTAGCCTAGAAGTATCTCCTATTCTAGTCAATCTAAAACTTACTTTATACTTTATACTTTTGGAATTGAATTCGTAGTTTATTAAGCCAGAATCTAATGTTGGCCCATTAATTTTAGCTAATAATGATCTCTTTAATATTCCTCCTAGGGGTTTATCGACTTTAGATAGTTTTAATGGAATAATAGCATAATTTCCAAGATAAATAAGTCCTAATAATCTACATACTTTTTCCTTATTTAGTATAATATCTTCAATATAAGATGAAGGTAAGTTAAGTTTTACGACATCTGAAGAAGTTAAATAATGTGTATAGCTAGAACTAATGTGTTTCTTGAAAGATTTCTCATCTTGAAATTCTTTATCACAACACTTGTACATAACCTTCAATTCTTTTGGTAAATATTTAAAAAAGCGTTAAAATCTTTTGAACAACTAAACAAAAACTAGCTTAGTTCCTTAATATCTTGACTAGATAGCATCACATTTAATATCTTCACTTTTATGAGAAACTCAACAGAATCTAGCTTTCATTTTATAGTTGTAAATAATTAACTTTGTTAATGGTTTTTTAAGTTTTTTTAATAAAAAATTCTTATATCTTACGTGATATAAAAGTAATATTTGGTGAATTGAAACGATAACATATACAGCCCCAATGTGGGTTGGATTATTTATAGGTTTTATTATAGGTGCTGCTGCAGAAGCATGGGGTATAGCGAATCCTGAAACGTTAATAAGGTTAGCAAAGTGGGAAGATAGACTGTTTGTAGCATGTATTACATTAGGATTAGCAATATCTACACCAGTATTATATGGATTATATGCTGCTGGAGTTGGATTTCATTTTAGTCCTAAGCCATTATATGTTATAGGTGTTGGAATAGGAGGATTACTATTTGGTGCCGGTTTAGCAATCTCTGGATATTTCCCAGGTTCTATATGGATGGCTCTTGGTGAAGGAAGAAGAGATGCTGTATATGCTGTATTTGGTGCTATATTAGGTGCTGCTACCTGGACAGTTCTATATCAAACACCTGCTGGTCAGTGGTTAGTTAACACTCTTAATTTTGGTAGTCTAGTTTTAGGTGGAAAGCATGTTGACACGTTTATTATACAACCATTCAGTGGTCTTACACCAATTGATTTATTTGGAATTTCAATAGTTTATGCTATTGCAATGTTCCTTGTAGCATATTATACTCCTAGATATAAAGGAGGAGCCAGAAGTTGTTTAAGAGAAAATATTGAAAGAAGAAGTACTCCGATAGAAATTCAGAAGCATATGGATACTGCAAGATATCTAACTGATGGAGGGTTACCTTATAATGATAAAAGTATTGCAAAGAAAATGAATGAATACTATGCGACAGAAAGCAATGTAACTAGATGGTTTATGGTATCAGTAGCAGGTATTGTAGGGTTAACTGTAGTTCTAGAAATGTTCTTGCATCAAATTTTCGGAGAATCTACTACTGACTCATGGATAGCTGGACAATTATTCTTACCTAACTTCAAATACAGTCAAATTGTATTCAAAGGCATTGGATGGGAGCCATTTAGTGATATTGGAACATTAATGGGTGCATTCTTCTCTGCTGTCTTCTTAACTAGAAGATTTACGTCATTCAGAAATATAATACCTCCTAGCTGGGCAATGAGGTTCGGAAATAATGAAGCCATAAGATTCTTAGGATCTTTTGGTGGTGCATATTTAATGTTATTCGGAGCTAGAATGGCTGATGGATGCGCAAGCGGACATATATTAAGTGGTGACTTACAGATGGCAATAAGTGGATTAGAATTTACTGCAGCAGTATTTGCTGCTATGCTAATCACTGCACATTTCGTATATAGAAAGAGGTGAAAAGAATGGCTACACAATCAGAAGATAAAAGGCTAGAAAATATGGATAAAGCTTTCAAAGTAATCTTCATACTAGGCTTCGCATTGATGGTCATAGTTGCTATCTTAGTAACTGGAAATACTGCGACTAAACCTTTAACGGGAAGTCAAGTAGCTGCAGTAGGAATAATAGCTATATTGCTTCTAGTTATTGCAACATTAATTTACGAGCAATTTCCATATTCAGTACTAGGAAAACCAGTTAAAGAAGCTCAAAAAGAAGAGCAAAAAGTTTAAATTTAATATTTTTTCTTTAAATATTATTTTTCTTAAATTTTGATAATCGCATAATTTATTCCTAGATATATTATAAAGAATAAAGGAAGGAAAATCTCATCTATACCTAGTGTTGCTTCTCCAATGAATAATGTTGCAAGGCTAAATAAAAGAGCTGATAGTACAAACTTTAATTGTGGTACTCTTATTTTCATTAGCCTTGATTTTAGAGCTATTGCTAATGGTATTAGAATGACTACTGATAGGACGGCACCTAGTAATGATGATATGTAACTTTGTGGAATTAACGCTAATAGTACTAGCCCTGCTTCTAAAGCTTCAGTAGCTCCTACAACAAATACTGTAGTTATTCCTTCTTCTTTTTCCTCTTGTTTAGGTCTTAAAAGTTTTTTAAAGCTTCGTCTTGCGCTTCTTATAAGTCTATAACCAAAATAGGCTAAGATTATAGATGCTCCAAGAAGAACATAGGTAATTGGCAGTAAAACAATATATTTACCAACAGTAAAAACAGGGATAAAGATTACTAATATTCCTAAAATAGCATAAAGATAAGGTTTATTATTTTTATATATTCCGCTAAAAATTATGGCTACAGCTGTAGCTTCTGAAAGTTCTAATAAACTTATACCTAGTGCTGCTAAAAGTATAGCGAAATCCATGTAGTAGGTTAATATATATAAAAAATAAATTTATTGATTTCTCATTATTTTGATCATTATACGCTTTATTTTCCAATTAAAAGATTATATTCATTTAATGAAATAGACTATATATAATAATATAAATATAATCTTTTAATTCTTAATAAAATCTTAATTATCTATATAGTTTATAAGGGCTAAGAATGAATTAGAGAAAACTTTAAAAAAGATTTTAACTTAAATTAAATTGCCTTTCTAGAGTTTTTTTTATTGTTGTTTCTTTTCTCCGCCTTGTTGTTGACCTTGCTTCTTTCCGCCTTTCTTTGCCATTTGTGGTCTGAGTTCATATAAGCATGTAAATTGCTTATAAAAATTATTAACATAAAATGAACTTAATATTTACGTAATCAGATAACGCCATCTTATTTTTAGTATATAATATAGTAGGAATAATAAATGACTACTTTACATCTAAAGCCTAGTTTATTCTAAATTCTTTTTCATTTTCTTTATATATAGAATTTTCCATTTCTAGGTAATATAAACGTAGCTAACGTTAATCTTTACAAAGAGAAGGTTTAAATTTCTATAAACAGATGATTATTGTTAAAATATTCTTATTAAAGAAGGAATAAATTATTAAAAGTTGATATTAGAAAGACGGAAGCTAATAACAAAAAGTAATTTAGTAAGCGTATTAAAATTATGAAAGTTTAGAAGTGTTAAATAGTAAATAACTTTCATTCTAAGTAACAGCTACTGTAAGTATATTAGTACAGGATATAGATATTAAGAGATATTATATAATTACGCGGTTTAATTTGTACGACTATATTAAGAAGATATTTAAGTTTTGATCCATATTTTAATTTGTGCACTTTCACTCACATGGAAGAGGATTAAGGCACATTATTCTTCATCTTCTGGCAAGTGAAGGACCTCTTACTGGAGCTGAAATTATGGAAAAAGTTGAAGAGGAAAGTATGGGTATGTGGAGGCCATCGCCAGGTTCAGTATATCCTATGATAAAAGTTTTAGAAGATGAAGGACTAATTAAGGTTGCAAAAATAGAAGGAACTAAAAAATTTTATGAGTTAAGCGATAAAGGAAGAGAATTAATTGGAGCAGAACCAAAGGAGAAGAGAATAAGCCAGACTATAACTGAGTTGGATTCTTTAGTAGATTATGTTCTCGATAACTGGGATAAGCTTAGTAAAGAAGATAAAGAAACCTTAAAGAAGATTTTAGAAAAATTAAATAATGCTTTTGAATAATTATTGTTGTTTTAAATCTTGCATTAATGCTAAAATCATTCCCTTATACGTGAGAGAATATTCTGTATTTTCTTTTATTATATATTTATATTCCAGTAGTTTTTTTAATTTTCTGCTTACTGATGATGTAGACATTCTGGTAGATTTAGAAATTTTATAGATTGTTCTACTGCCTCTCATTATTTCTACTAAGATTTTTATATGATCAGCGTTTATGTCGCCTCTAATTAGATCTGATATACTAAAAGTGATTTTTGTATCATACTTATCGCTCTCTATTTCTATTGGAATATCTTTTCCACTTAATGCTAACGCTATTAATGTTTCTATCATCAGTATTTTATCTCCTCCGCTAAGGTTTGCTATAATTTCTTTATCTACGTCTAAAGAACTAAGTATTTTAGATACGGAATTAATAAAATTTAATGAGTCTATTTTTATAATTTCATAACTTATTGATAAGCCGTCTAAGAATTGTATAAAAGATGATAATGATTTTTTATTTTTATCTGATTCCTTTGCATCGTTTATTATGATTACTTTTTCTAATTTTTTACCTAACCCTAGAACTGATTTTATTTGAAATTTTTCATCAGAATCATAGGTTGTAAGTAGAATCATTATTAATATTTAAAATCCACAAAAATTAATCTTAGTTCCACTTGTTGACGTTTTTTCAGCGTAGACATATCCTGCATTTTTATCTGGATTTTCTAAGTGTATTTTTGCAGTAGTAATATAAAGAGTAGATAAATTATCTCCGCCAAACATTACTGATGTAACATTAGGTGTTGGAACTTCTAGATAATCTATTATATCTCCGTTTTTTGGGTCTATATGGAGTACTTTTGCACCTCCAAACATAGCTACCCATAAATTTCCTTTTGAATCTATAGTCATTCCATCTGGACTTCCTTGTTGTGATGAAAGATCTATAACTACTTTTCTGTTATCTATTTTACCTTTTTCTAGATCAAAATCAAAAGAAAATATTTTCTTTGTTGGAGTATCAATATAGTAAAGTATTGTGTTTTCTTCATTCCAAGCTAAACCATTGGAAATTGTTACATCATCTAGTACTTGCTTAAATTTTAAATTAGTATCTAAAACATAAAACCCTGCAGTAGGATATTTCTCTTCTAAATTCATAGTTCCTATCCAAAATCTGCCTAAAGCATCGCATTTCCCATCATTAAATCTATTTCTTGAATCCCAATTTTCAACAGTATAAATTTCTTTTACATTACCGTCCAGCGTTACAGAATATATACTTTTACCTGAAGCAGCAATTAAACCACCACTAATAGAAGGAGATATAGCGCTAACGTAATCCTTTAATTTAATTTCTTGATATATTTGCTTCTTTATATCTAATCTATGAATTGTTCCTGCTAAAATGTTAATCCAATATAATACTTTTTCTTCTGGATGCCATATAGGTCCTTCATATAGATCTCCGGAATAAGGTGAAATTATCTCCATCATAGTATATAATAAACTATACAATAAAAACTATCTTGCTACTAGACACTTTTTTAAATATTAATATAATAATCATAAATAATCATAACATCCGCTTCAGAATCTAAATTTCTTACTGAATTTATATATTTTCTTACTACATCAATACTTTTACCGAAACAGACCTGTATACCGGTATTTCCATCTATTATTTCCATAATTCTACAGCTATCTAATATGTTTTTTATTGAATTTACTTTATTGGAAAAAATGGAGAATAATACTGAATTACTCTTTGGTATATCGACCACAGGCAAAACTGTAAAATATCCTCTCTTTTTCATTATATCTAATCTCTTGGATATTATTTTGCTTTCTATACCTAAAATTTTAGATATCTCAGCACTAGTATATCGAGGATTCTCTTTTAATACTCCAATAATTTTTTCATCTAATTCTTTTGGTTGAATTGGATTTTGATTTGGCGTATACTTCATAGTAGGTAAACCTAATGTTTCTTCCATATTGTTTATTTTAATATTAATTTCATCAATACTATTGCCTGTAATTCCATAAACATTTAACCATTCAACACATTTAAATTTTAGGAAAATATAATTTTCCTCAAAGTCTCTAATATTTTTAAATGCTACAAAAGAATAATATTTACCATAAAAATTAGGATTTACAAATATAGCATATCCTTTTAATATTTCTTCTTCCTCTAATTTCTTTAACCTATATATAACTGAAGGAGGAGTTAAATTAAGTAATTCTGCAATGCTCCTAAATGATATTCTCCCATCTTTAAATAAATAAAAGAGTATTTCCTTATCTATATCATCCATTAAGAATATCATACCTTACAGATTATTATGTTTTATTGAAGCTTCGTCAATATTGGAATAATTATATTCGTTAAGTATTCTATTTACGTTAGAATATCTAGATGTCACAACAAGGATTTCTTATTTTTAGTAATCTTAGATCTCCAGTGTTTCACTCTTCTTTTGAGTTCGAAAGAGGTTATGGAGGATTTTCCTCCACTAATAGTCTTAAAATCTAAATTCATAATTAGCTCTTGAAACTTTATCTTGATTTCAAGGAAAAACTTCTAATAAGACTTATATAAAAATCTATACAATAGTAGAATTTCAATAAATATTCTAGTATACCTAACTAATTTTGGATGTTTCTTGGTTTAGCTTATAAGGATAATCTCTATATTTAATCGAAGATGATTATTACAATAATTAGTTTTATTCTTTCCATTATTTTTCTAGGAATAGCAGCTGAACTTTTAGCTAGAGGAACAGAAAAGCTTGAAGACTCCTTAGGTCAAGGTATAGCAGGGAGTATTATCTTAGGTTTAATTACAGCCTTGCCTGAAACTGTAATTACAGTATTTGCACTAGTAGAAGGCAAATATGAAATTGCATTTGGCTCTGCTATAGGTGGGAATGTAATTTTATTTACTTTTGGAATAGGCTTGATAGGTTTAGTATATTTTTTTACTTGGAAGAAAGACGCTACCATTACTTCAGAATATAAGGTAGAAAATAGATTCTTGATAATTATTTCAATAATAATGTTAATTATTCTCATATATAGAAAACTAGATTTATTTTCTGGATCAGTTTTAATCTTTATATATATTTATTATGTATATTATAGAATACGAAATAGAGAATATAAAAATGATAAAAAGGAAAAAATAAATTATAAACTTAGCATAATAGAGCTAACTCTAGGAGCTTCAATGATACTAGGCATATCAAGTTATTTCGTTAATTATTTAACAATTATTTCAGAATCTTTGCATGTTCCTGCAGTATGGTTATCTTTAGTATTAACGCCAATAGCTGCAGAGCTAGAGGAAAAAATAAGTGGTATAAGACTAGCAATGAGAAGGGAAGATGGTGCATCACTAGCATTTATGAGCTTTGTAGGAAGTAAGATAGAAAATGCTAGTTTATTACTTGGGATTATTGGAATTTTTACAAGTTTTAATGTATATTCAACTTTACCAGAATATTTAGCAGCTATAATTGCTAATATTATAGGTATTTTCTCTTTATATAACAGAAAAGTTAGTAAATATGAATCTATAGGTTTAATGGGCATTTATTTTGGTATTATAGTTTTATCATTTATTTTCTAAATTATCAATAATGCTAGAACTAGCGCTATAATAAGTATAATTGCTACAAATAAAGTATTAGGAAGTAAAGCTGGAGTGTAACTGTTTTCCTTTAGCATTTTCTCATTTCTAATATATGTAAATAAGCCATAAGCTATTACAATACCTCCCATTATTATCATTATTTCACCATAAGTTACTGAACTAGAGGAAAGAGATTTCTCATTTTTTAAAATAGATATAAATATTGCAAACTTAGCTATAACAAAACCAAAGCCTATTAATGCTATCCCAGTTCTTACCCATGCTAGAAATGTTCTTTCATTGGCAAAATGATCTGATGGTGCCATTTTTACTTCATATCTTCTTTCCCATTTATATTTTAGTTTAATGATTCGTTATACTTTATAAGAAAATTTAATGAAGAAATAAGACAATATTATTAGATGAATAATTATGAGCTATGATTATATAATAAAACAGTATTCTAAGAGCATTTTTGGTTTATCTATAGAACAGTGTAAACAATCAGAAGATATAATAAATAATTTATCAGAAAATAATTCAATAATAAATGCAAACTGTGGTAAACCATTTATAAAAGTAAAAAAGGGAGATAGAACATTTTTCACGTATTATGGTATACCTGCAGTAAATGAATTATGGCCATTTCTTAACGCTTTAACAAGAATTAGCAATAATGTAATAAATCTAGACGAGGAGGAAAAAAATTTAGCTACTCAGATATCCGGGAACTTAAAACTATTCGTAACGCCAGAATGTACTAAATGTCCAATAGCAGCAGAATTGCTATATCAAGTTTCAATACTTAATGATAAAGTAAATCTTGAAATTATAGATATTGAAGAGTATAATGAGTATGTAGATAAATATAGGGTCTTGTCAACTCCAAAAATTATACTTAACGAGAAGGAGTTCCCAGGCGGATTTCCTCCTCACATATTGCTTAAGATGCTAGCTAAATCATCAACGTCTTAACTCCATTTTCTTCCGCTATTTTCTTTATTTTTTCATCGCTTACGATTAAAATGGAATCAAGGTCCTTAGCTAGAAGTATAGCTTCTGTTTCTTCCATTGATAAGCCTTCTATAGGATATAAGATATGTGAATACGCTCTGACTTTTACTCCTGCATCTAAAGCCTTGTCTATATCTATTCCGTTTTTTATGGCAAAAGAGATACCATAGGTTGTTACATATAATTTATACTTTCCATTAAAATCTTTGATTATTTTATCTATGTTTTTGTATGCACTTGGAGAGATAACAGCATACATTCATAAAAATATTTAACTAAAACTAATAAAAGTATATAATAGATATATATGTCAGAACAGGACCCACTAGAAGTTTTATTAAAACCAGAAAATTTAGATAAACTTACTAAATTAGCCGATGCTTTGCCTACTATTGAAAAACTAACAGAAAAGATAGTGGATATGGATAAGAAAGGCCAAGTAGACTTTATGCTTAATTTACTAGATCAAACAATGTCAATTTTAGATGCAGTACAGAAAGCAGACCTAGTTAATACACTAATTAGTTTTGGAATGGATCAGCTTCCAAAAATTCAGGCAGTATGGCCAATTATAGAAAAACTAACAAGCGATAGAACATTAAACTTATTACAAAAAATAGATTTAGATGCGACTTTTAACGCATTAGAAGCTATGACTCCAGTATTACAAAAAATGACTAGTGATAAGGCAATAAAACTTATGCAACAATTAGATATAGAGAGTTTATTAAATACAATGGAAGCTTCAATGCCTTTATTAAAGAAGCTAACAGATGAAAAAGTCGTTAAAACTTTTACACAACTCGATATTGACTCTATGATAAACATGATGGGTAAATTGTCTGAATTACAAAGAAGTGGAGCATTAGACAGGATGATAAAGCTTATGGATATTATGTCAGATGCTCAATTAATGGATACAATGACGGCTATGATGGAAAAAATGGCTAAGGCAATAAAGATATGGAGTGCTGATTTGCCTAATGTAAAACCAGTAGGTACTATGGGATTATTAAGAATGACGTCAGATAAAGATACTGCGTACGCATTAGGTATTATGACGTCATTACTTAAGGCAACTGGAAAAGCATTTAAAGAGTAAAAATTAAAATTTTTTTCTTTTTTATTTGTAGTTTAAGCTTTAAGATTTTGTTTCAATTTCTATATAATTTAAATATATTACTAGCATAATTGATATAAAGTAGTAATAGCAATATTAGCAATTGGTAAAAATAATAGTATCAATAAGAAATAAAAAACTAAATATAGAGAGTCCATTATGTTTATTCAAGATATACTGATAGTAGCACTACTAGGGCTTACACATGGTTTTGATCCAGATCACATAACTACAGCAAAGATGCTTAAGAAATTTAGAAAAGTAGTCATATTCGCATTATCACATAGTCTAGGCTTTGTATTATTGGCTATTCCTTTATCCATAATTCTTATTCTTATTAAAATAAATACTTTTATATTACAAATATCAGCTGATGTTATAGGAATAATAATAGGAATGATTTTAATGATATCAGTTCTAATAAATAAAGAATTTGAATTAGAACCAAAAAGCATGGGAATAGTACAAGGAGCTCTAGTGGTAACACCTTCAAAGTTACTCACAGTAGTCTTAGCTATTACAGTGGACAGTTTTATTAATTCTATTTTTATACTTTCATTATTTATCTTGACTTCTACTATATCTATTATTGCTCTGTCGTTATTAAAGTATATTCCAAACAGATTTTCTAAATTAGCCAATATAATTATCTCGTTAGTTACAATAATTTTCTTTTCGATCTCTATTGTAGAAATACTATAAGATTTCATAGAATAATGCTTAAACATATAATTATCATTATTTAAATAGTAAGATTCTCTATTCCTATTAAGTAGATTAATAATTTAGAAGTTTTTACTTTAATTTCACTCGATTTGTAAAGTTAGAAGAAAGAAAAATAGATAAAGTTTTTATTTTTGATTTACAATTTTTTAAATATGGAAACTGAAGAGACTATAAAGAATAAGAAAGATAGCATAAAATGTTGTTATAAGCTATCTGATACTGATGTAAATTGTCTATTAAAACTTATCGAAATAAGCAAACCTATTACCTCTAATGAATTAGCAGAAATAATGGGTTTTAGTAAAACTACTGCAGAGAGTAGCTTAAAGAAATTAATTGATTCTGGTTTAATAAGCAGAATCAAAATCGAGGAGAAAAAGATAGGTAGGCCAAAGTTTACATACAAAGTTATTGAAAATATTTGGGAAAAAATTAGCAAAGACCTTAGAAGTTGTGCGAACAGAATTCTATCAGCAGCCTCCGCTTAATTCAACTTTTTTTGAAGTACTTTCTTCTCCTTTTTCTACTACAATAATAAAAGTACCATTATTTTGTGAATGCTCTAAAATTTTGCAATCCATTAGCTTCAAAACTTCCATTATCATGTCATCGCATTTTGGATCATTAAAAATAATCTTTAATGATCCTGCTTTCATTGACATTAACTTTGCTGAGGCTTTAAGAAATGGCTCAGGACATTCAGAATTTACTAAATTGAGTTCTTCCATAAACTAGTTAATGACAAAAAAGTAAAAAAGCTTATTTTTAATGATATCAGTTCAAACAAAAATTAATGAGTTGATTTCTTTATTTCTGCTGGAGTTATTTCTCCAAACAGTTTAGCACAATACTCAAAATCTTTAGCTATCTTGGAAGCTAGAGTATCGGCATCTAAAGCTCTATAAATATATCTGGGCCTTCCTCCTTTAGAGTTTTGATCTTTTACTCTTTCTATAAATCCTGTTGAAATTAGCTTATTTACTGACCTATTTACTGACGCCTTACTTAGCCTTAAACTTGAAGCTAGATCATCTTCTGTTTTCTCTCCATAATTCACCAAGGCTAATAAGACTTGAAAATCTGTATCAGAGATGTCATAGCAGAAGCTTAATGCTTCTACTAGCCCTACTTCTTTTCCTGACGGCAATCTAACTTTTAATTTTTGTACTTCCATGCTAATCTCGTGATATATATAGTAAAAACGAATATATAAATCTTTGCTTAATTTAGCAAAAATCTAATTCTCTTCAAATTTAGAGATGTACCATTTATATATAATAAATGATAATTTTATTAAATTCTAAAATTTTTTAATTTAATTCTTTATCTTTAAAAATGTATTAGTATCAAGCAATAAATAAGAAAATTAATAATAAATTTACTTATATCTCTTGAATTTAGTAAGTCAAGTAAATATTGCATAAAAATAAGATATTTCCTAGAATAGTGTTAGCTATATAGGTAGGAAAGCTTTCCTAAACTATATAAGACAAGATACATTACATTATTTATTTAAATAAGATTTACTTTATAAAATATTTATGAGATCCTTATTGCTATTATCTGGAGGATTAGATTCTACTTCAGCTCTTTATTATTTAAAAAATGAAATATCAGATTGCTTGTTCTTAGATTATGGACAAAAATCAGCTAAAATGGAAAGAAAATTTGCGAAACTAAACTGCGATATTTTAGGAAAAAAACTAATAGATATTAGAATACCTAATTTAGGAAAATCGTTCTATGAGGGAGAAACTTTACGACCACATGAACCTATAGTTCACAGAAATGTAATACTTCTAAGTATAGGCCTAACTTTTGCTAAAGAGAAAGGATATAAAG
The DNA here is from genome assembly GCF_002116695.1 of Acidianus manzaensis. NCBI lineage: Archaea > Thermoproteati > Thermoproteota > Thermoprotei > Sulfolobales > Sulfolobaceae > Acidianus > Acidianus manzaensis. Next base: position 2,285,261 of record NZ_CP020477.1, on the reverse strand, counting down.
AGTTAATTTTTGCTACTATTAATGAGGATTGTAAATATGAAACTAATAAACCTTTAATTCTAAAAGTGATGAGAGATCTAGCTAATGTATATGACATAAAGTTAAGAATGCCTTTCATAAATCTAAGTAAGTCCATAGTATTACAAATCGGAATAAAAAATGGTCTAAAACCAGAGTACACTTATTCTTGTCTACTAGGTCATCCCAAACATTGTGGTAAGTGTAGTCAATGTGAATTGAGGAAAATGGCTTTTAAGAATCTAAATATTAATGATCCTACAATCTATATTTCATAAATTAACAACATTTTAACCTTTTTAGATCTAATTTATAAATAAAATATGAGTATAAAGAGAAATAAATCGATATTAACTCTAGACCTAAAGAAATGCCCAATAACAGATTTGAAATCTCATCATATGGAACTAATAAAAAACTGATAAGCAAAGGGATAATTGCAATATTTAAGTATTTAGAACTCTGTATATGAGATAAAATTTTAGAAATGTCTTTTTCGATATTCTCTATATTTTCTATTGATTTACTTATTTTTAATATTTTATCTTTTTCTTCTTTTATCTTAGTTTCTAAAAACTCCTTAAAATTATCTGATTTTAAATCTAAGGTTGAGTTAATTAAACTCTGTTCAATAATTTCATCTGAACTTATAAAATCAATTAAAGAAGAAAATACATCAAGTAAATATTTATCTTTATATTCTCCCCAATTGTACACAATTTTCTCATACTTACTAGTTATAATGAAATATAGTACTATAGCCTCTACGAATAAAATTGTAGACAAGCCAACAGCAAAAATTGATTGCATTAATATAAATCATTTGCAACAGAGTTTATAAGTTCTGCTAGTCTTAAGTTTAATTCTCTAATTTTCCTCAATTTTTCGAGTAATTGTAAACCTCTATCGGTTAATTTATAATATCCTCCAGAATATTCAATAAGGCCTTTTGATACTAGCACGTCTATATATTTCTCTAGTAATGTATTGCTTAAGTTAGCATATTTCATTACAGCGGACTTACTATTGTAACCTTTGTTAATAACCTCCATCATATCGATAATTATTTCGAGCTGGTCTCTCTTATTTCTCATAAGTAATTCTATGTCACTTTTCTTTATAAGCTTTAGTTTTAAATACATCAATAATTTTCTTGATAGACTCTACGTCTTTTTCGCCACGATATTTGGCTACTAAACTTAGGAATTGTTGAGTCTCGTCTTCTGTCATTTTAGGAATTACTATAGACGATATTTTATCAAAAAATTCATTATTTAGAGCTTCAACAATTTCAAGATATTCTGGAATAGTTAATTCAGGGAATTCTTTTAATAATGAAATTACTCCTGCAGATATAGTTTCTAAGCCTTCTTTACCTATTTTTTCCAATTCTTGAAGCTGAGTATTCTTATCTTGAATCTGAGTTAATTCAGGTAACTTAGTCTTAATTTTTTCTAAAAATTTTGTTATCTTATACTTCTGTAATTCTAAGACTATTAATGAATTTCTAACTTTGCTATTAGCTATATATCTTACTTCGCCTTCATCTTTTAAAATGTTTAATTCTCCAGAGAAATACAATTCTTCTACTTCTCGTTGTATACTATCTCTTGACATAAAATATGAAAATGTAGATAATAAGTCCTCATAAGTCATTCCAGATGGGCCTTTCTGAGCTATACCTATTAATAAAATCCTTTTTTTCTTATCTAGGAACTCCATTAGATATTTTATAATCATTAAGGTTTATTAAAGATCAATGATTAGTGCACCAGGTAAAGTATTATGGATTGGAAGTTATTCAGTAGTTTTTGGAGGAATATCACATGTAATAGCTATAGATAAAAGAGTAAAATGCGAAAAAATAAATTCAGATAAACTAGTTTTTGAAACGTCTTATGGTACGTTCTACGAAAGAGGAAACGAACTAATAGAAAGCGTATTAAATGTAATAAGAAAAGAATTAGGAGAGGAAATACCTAAACTAAAAATTAGACTTATTAATGATCCAGATTTTCAGATTAATGGAAAGAAAACTGGATTAGGAAGTTCATCAGCATCAACAGTAGCTTTAACAGCATGCTTGTACGAAGAAATAAAGAAAAAAATAGACCTGGACGAAATACATAAACTTGCCCAAAAAGCTAATTTCATAAGACAAAAAGGAATAGGAAGCGGATTCGATATTGCATCAGCAGTATACGGAAGCATAATATACAGAAAATTTTCTAATTTAGAAAAAATGGACGCATATCATGAAAAACTCAATTTAGGAGAAAAATATGAAATGGTTTTGGGATTTACTGGAAGAAGTTCAGAAACTACTTCTTTAGTTAGAGAATTTATGAAAAAACAAAACGATAAAAAATTCATAGAATACATGAATGAAATAGAAATTGAAAATTCAACCGCCATAGAACTTCTTAAACTAAAAAAGATTGATGAAGCAAGCCTTCACATAAAATTTGCTAGGAAATACCTAAATTTACTTTCAAAAGAAGTCATAGGAATAGAATTGGAAAATGAAAAAGATAAAGAACTTATGAGATTAGCTGAAGATAATGGAGCTCTAGTTTCTTTAATGCCAGGAGCAGGAGGAGGAGATGTAATATTTGCTTTAGGCGAAGATCTAAAAAAATTAATAAAAGTTTGGGAAGATAAAGGATTGAAAATTATACCTATTAAGGAAAATGAGGGTCTAAAAGTTGAAAATTGAAGGAGAAGCTATAGCTCCATCAAATATAGCTATTATAAAATACTGGGGAAAAAGAAACAAGGAATTAAATTTACCTTTAAATTCTTCTATTTCAATTAGTTTGAATAATTTGTATGCAAAAACTAAAGTTATCTTCGATACTTCGTTAGATAAAGACATAGTTGAAATAAATGGAAAAAGATTAAGCGATGAAGAATCTAGTAAATACTCAGGGAGAATATTAAAAATATTCAGAGAGAATTATATAAAGAAAAAAATATATGCAAAAGTAATTTCTGAAACTAATTTTCCTAGTTCGGCTGGATTGGCTTCATCTGCTGCAGGAATAGCAGCATTAGTTTACGCAATAAATGATGCATTTTCACTAAATTTAGATCCTAAAATTCTATCTAAAATAGCCAGAATAGGTTCAGGTAGTGCTTGCAGAAGTGCATTTGGAGGTTTTGTAGTATGGAATAAAGGTGAGAAAGATGATGGAGAAGATTCGTATTGTTATCAAATATTTCCAGAAGATTATTGGGAAGACCTCATAGATATAATAGCTTTAGTTAGTGAAGGAAAAAAGGATATTTCCTCGAGAGAAGGAATGGAGACAACTGTAAATTCCTCGTACTTGCTAAACTGTAGGTTAAAGTTCATAGACGAGACTTTTAATGATATTATCGATAGTATAAAGAGGAAAGATGAGAAAAAATTCTACGAACTAACTATGAGGCATAGTAATAGCATGCATGCCGTAATTCTAGATTCTTGGCCATCATTCTTTTATTTAAACGATGTGTCGTTTAAGATAATGAAATGGGTGCAAGATTTTGGTAATGCAGGGTACACTTTTGATGCAGGACCAAATGCTCATATTTTTACTACAAAAAAACATGTAAACGAAGTCATCAATTTTCTAGAAAATAATAATATAAAATATATAATTTCTGGTCCAGGTCATGGTCCTAAAGTTTTACATTCCTGAGTTATAATTTCCTCATATTTTTTAGCTATTTTTTCAGCTGAAGGAAAATAACCAATTGTAGCTTTTTTCACTTCACTAAGAGATCTAATTATAGGCGATACTGTAGTTAACTTAGTAATATTATCTCCATCAAATACATATACTGCATCATCTTTTTCCTCATAATACGGAACATCATTAAATTCATGATAAATAAAATCTCCATTACTATTTTTCATATCTTCATAAATTTGGCTCTTCATATTTTCAAAAATTTTTAGACAGTCGCCATAAATGTCTTTTTTTATTCGTATTAATTTAGATCTAAATAGAATACTATTTTTGAATTCTTCTTTGCTGTTATATAAATTGTAATAGATAAAATAATCAACTAGCTTCAGATAATCCTCATATTTTTCTGGTAAAGAAAAAATATTTCTAGAATATAAATCTACCATAGCGTGCGACAACACAGCGTTATAAAGGCCTACTACACTATGAAAGTATACATTCTCGTACATATACATTCTAGACAATAAAAATTGCTCTACAATTGGTATAGCTTTTTTGTATATTGCTAATTTATTATCGATAAAAACAAGGAATCTCTTTAATCTTTCAATGTCAAATCTTCCATATCCTACGCCGGCATAATATGAATCTCTAAGCAAATAATCGCATCTGTCTGCATCAATATAATTAGAAATCAAACTTAAAGCAATTCTTTCATCAGTATTTTTAGGATCCTCATCCAGTATATGTACAAGAAAATTTACTGGATCTGAAAAATATTTTGAAAACTCCTTATCTATTATATCACCCAGAAAATCTGAAATAATCTTTATTCCATATTCCACATGAGTTTTCTTACCTTTTTCGTCAATAGGTACACCATACACTTTTTTCAAAAGCATTAAGAAATTTTCAAACGTATGAGAAAAAGCAACATGACCTACATCATGAAGTAAACCAGCTAAGGAAATCATATTTATAAATGAATCATCATACTTTAGGCCAGAATTACTAATTATATATTTAGCAAGTTCCCTAGATAAATGCATAACCCCTAAGCTGTGTTCAAACCTAGTATGGTTCATTCCAGGATATACTGTATAAGCCATTGCAGTCTGTTTGATTTGCCTTAATCTTTGAAAAATAGGAGTAGAAATAATCTTTAGAAATTCATCTGAAACTTCAATATAACCATATATTGGGTCTCTTATGAGTTTCATTTCTTAAAAACTTATTAGTGTATCTAAAATTATTTTTGCACCTTTCATTACTCTATCTTCTAATTCTTCTTTACTTATCCATTTACCACCTTTCGCCAGATTATCGCTAACTACTAATACAGCTGCAGTTCTTGCATTTCTCATCTTTCCAAGTGAAAATAATGTAGCGCATTCCATTTCTACAGCTATATTCCCCCTGGAAGACCATCTTTTGACAAAATCTTCATCTTCAGCATAAAACGCATCACTGCTAAACACATTATTTACATAATATTTTAGATTATTTTCAGAAAAATTCTTTACTAATAGACTAAGTAATTCAAAATCTGGTGTAGCAGCTATACATGCATCGTCCCTTAAGTATTGATATAATGTTCCTCCCTTATTATAGGATGCCCCACTAGGTATAACATATTCACCTAGTTCAATTTCTGGTATTAATGCTCCAGTCGTTCCATATCTAATGAAGGTTTTTCCTCCTAGCATCATTAGTTCTTCTAATACTATAGCTATAGAAGGACCTCCAATTCCATGCGTAGCTAATGACACTTCTTTGCCCTTATATTTTCCAGTGTAAACTAAGAAGCTTCTATTCTCATTAACTAACTTAGGATCTTCTAGTAATGCGGAAAGTAGCTTTACTCTACCTGGATCTCCTGCTATTAGTACTCGTTCTGCTACTTCTCCTTTTTTAGCTAAAATATGTACGGGATTCATAAAGATAAAAATAAAAAGTCATATTTGACTTTATCGTTCTAATTTATTACTGTAATAAATTAAAGATATTTTAATGGAGTTTAAAAAAGAAGGAGATAGAGCATTCTTTAATTCTATAGAAGCTGTAGTTTCGGCTAATGGAATTTACATTTCTCCTTATATCAATAATAAATTGTACTTATATATAGAAAGAGAAAAATTATTAATAGATATTGATTATTTTGAATTATTAAGATTACTAACAAATATGAAAAAAACTGAAGTAAAAATAATAGATAAGAAGACAGAATATACAAGACTAGGAATAGTGCTTAATATGAAATTCGAAGATTCAATAAAAATAGAAACAATAATAGACTGGGGAGTTCAGGCTATAGTAAGTACTATAAATAATTCTAGAATAGCGATAAGTCATGGCCCAGATTGTGAATATAATGATTGCGTCTATACTGCCTTAATACGCCTAAATGATTTTATATACTTTCTAAAAATAAGAATAACAGAAAATCTTATGGAACCTATGTTATATAAAATTACTTTGTTAAACTTTGTTAATGAATTAATCTTCTATCATCTACACCAAAAATTTAAACTTATTTAAAGAAATTTAAATATAATGAAAGATTTAAAAGAAGGATATGCAAAAGTTTTAAAAAGAGTAAAATAAGACTTTATCTTATGAAAGAGAGAGAAGTAGAAGCAAAAAGACTAATAGGAAAGAAACTAGTAAGAGGAAAGATGTACGAATACGAATACTATACTCTTCCATTAAATCTCTACATACCTAAATCAATGGTAGAAAAATTCGGTACAAGATACACGCTTCAAGTAGATGAAGATAGCGGAACAATAACGATAAGGCCTAGAAGTCAATAAAAAAATTTAAAGTAAGTCTTTTATTTCAAATGGAGTTTTTGCAACTGCTATATTTGCTTTCTTAAATGCATTTACTTTACTTTCATACGTTCCCATACCCATATAAACTACTGCACCAGCATGTCCCATTCTTTTTTCTTTAGGAGCAGTTAATCCAGCAATGTAAGCTACTATCTTTTTATTTATCTTACCTTCTAGCTTCATTTTAGCTACTTCTTCCTCCATTGTTCCGCCTATTTCGCCTACTAGAACTATCTCATCTGTGTTCTCATCTTCATCGAACATCTTTATCACGTCTTGCATTTTAGTTCCTATTATAGGATCCCCACCTATTCCAATAACAGTAGATTGTCCATAATCTTTCAATATTTCTGCTATTTCGTACGTTAATGTACCGGATCTTGATACTATACCTATTTTTCCTTTTCTAAATGCTCTTGCAGGCATGATTCCAAGTAGACTTTCTTCAGGTACTATCAAACCAGGACAATTAGGGCCAATAATCCTACTTCCTTTCTCTTTAGCATATTTTAATGACCTTGCTAAATCCAAAACTGGTATATGCTCTGTTATTACTACTATTAGTTTTATTCCAGCATCAGCACTCTCATATATTGCATCCACTGCAAAACGTGCTGGAACAAATATTATACTAGCATCTATGTCGTGTTCTTTTATTGCATCATTTACTGTGTCATATACTGGCACACCATAAATTGATTCGCCTCCTTTTCCTGGTGTAACTCCAGCTACTATTTTAGTACCATATTCTAACATCCTCTGCGTATGGAATGATCCTTCCTTACCTGTTATCCCTTGAACTAAAACTTTAGTATCCTTATTTATGAACGTAATGCATCACCTATAGCAACTAGTGGATCTTCATAGTATTTTATACCTTTGCTTTCTAATAATTTCCATCCTTCTTCTTCGTTAGTACCTACTAATCTCACAAATATAGGTTTCTTTATAATCTCATAAGCGTCTATTATTCCTAAGGCAACTTCATCGCATCTAGTAATTCCTCCAAATATATTCATAATTATTTTCTTTACTCTTGGATTTGAGCCTACTTTAATCACACATTCCTTTACTTTTTCTCTATTGGCTCCTCCTCCAACATCCATAAAATCTGCAGGATTTCCTCCAGCTAGTTTTACCAAATCCATGGTAGCCATTGTTAATCCTGCTCCATTACCTATAATGCCTATATCTCCATCTAACTCCACATAATTGTCTGAAGAATATTCTCTGTTAAGCTCTTTAAGAAGATCTTGATGCTTATATAAGGCATTATCTTCAAGAATAACTTTAGAATCTAATGCGTAGACTTTTCCATCCTCAGTAATGGCTAAAGGATTTATTTCTACTAATTCTGCATCATAATCTGTAAAAATTTTATATAGTCCGTTTATGATAGAAGATAGGTTATTTACGTTAAGATATTTCTCCATAGGAATGATATCGTATTGTTTAGGACCTCTTTCTAATGGGACTACGAACTGTTTTGTATCCTTAGCTTCTTCGACGTTTATTCCTCCTTCTTTAGATAGAGTAAAAATAGGCTCTCCTAGATCTCTATTTAAAATTATTGAAATATAGGCTTCTCTGGTATGAGGTATAAATTCTTCTACAAGAAATTTCGAAATTCCTAGTTTTTTCATTTCTTGTATTGCTTCGTTAGGATTATCAGTAACTTTTACTAATCCTCTTTTACCTCTACCTCCTTCTAGCAATTGCGCTTTTACAACAGCTTTTCCAGACCAGTCTACTTTATCCTCTGTCAGAATACCTTTAGGTATTGGTATTCCTACCCTAGAGAATAGTTTTTTTCCTTCGTATTCATAGAGTTTCATAATTATATTTTCTGCAAACTGGTTTAAGAAAGCATTTATCACAATTTGGGTTATTTGTGTAACAAAATGCTTTACCTATAGAAACTATTCCTGCATGAAATAACTTATATTCGAATAAATCTTTATTTAATTTTTCTTCGACAATTTGCTTTGCTCCACTCTTAGTGAGCTTTTTACCTAAAACTCTACTCATCACTCTTCTTAAGTACTCTGATTGAGGAAAAATCACATTATTTCCAGCGAAAAGCAATAAGGAATCAGCGGTTTCTTCACCTATACCTTCCATTGAAAGAAGAATAGGCCTTTTTTCAATTTTCAAGAAATTTTCTAATCCACCTTCTTCAGCTACTTTATCAGCAAACGCCTTTAATCTCCTGGCTTTAGTTTTATAAAAATTTATACTTCTTATCTCTTTTTCTAGATCTTCTACACTTAATTTTGATAAATTTTCTATCTTATTTAATTGTTTTTCTCTTAATTTATTTATAACTTTCACTACAGACTCCCATCTAGTCATTTGAACTAAAAACGCAGATATAGTTATTTCGTGAGCAGTCTTTAATCCTCCCCACCACTCAAAAGAACTAGCATCAGAAACTATCCAACCCATTTCTTTCATAAAATCTTTATTTTCCTTAAGTATCTTCAGAATAATACTAATCATTGAGAATCTCCTTAACTAAATTTGGAGTTCCTATTGTATATTCTCTTGGCATAACAGGCTTTTCTAAAGCCTTTAAAAACTCTTCATTTGAAACCCAATCAGAAGGATCATCTAGAAATTTCGCGCCTAAAATTTTAGCGTAATTTTTAGCATCTTCATAAGTAGTTGCATTTTTCCAATCTTTATTATATACAATTATAGTTGGTTTTTTATATAATACTACAGATTCCATAGCAGTTTTACCTTGATGAGTAATTACTATTGATGCTGAAGATAGGTATTTATCTATATCAGGATCAAAAGAAAATGCATTACAACACTTATATTTTTCAGGATTGACTTTTCCGGTTTGTAATATAACGTTTTTTAAACCTAAATCGTTAATCTTATTGAATAATCTTTCAAATCCTTCGCTTCCAGTAGTTACAAAAATAAATCCTTCATCTTTGATTTCATATTTAGGTTTACCAACAATAGGACCTACAACTACTCCATTTCTATAAAGATGTTTTTGCTCATCCCAATGCAAAAAAACCTTTTTCGAATATTTAGATATTATATTAACAGCCTTACCTTTAGTTATTATCCTATCTTGACTCTCTATAGTAAAAATTTCTGAACCTTTAAGAAATTGGAAAAAAGACGGAAAGATAGAATGATTAGAACCAGTAGCAATAACTTTTTTGTACTTTCTAATTTCAATACTATGAAAAATTGAAAGAAGAAAAGAAGAAAACTCAAATCCATTACTAGGAGATCTAAATTTTTCTATTTGATAGATTTTATTAGCGTATTCTTTTATCATTTTCCTGCTTATTTCATCTTCTTTTGGAATTACAAAATCAACTTTTTCCGGCAAATACTCTGCAATAGATCTAGCAAAACCAGTATGTCCACCACCACTAGCAATTATCAAGATATCTGGCATTTGATAAAAATATTATAATCCCTTTAATTATAAAGGCTACTATGGAAGAGTATAAAGGCTTATGGCTAAAAGGAGGAATAATTGTAGCATTAAACTTACTTTCTGATGGAAAAAAAGCAGTAGAAGTTGGGTTAGGAGAAAGAGACTTTTACGTCGACGTAGACTCTCCAGCATCTATAAGCTTAGAAGAAGCTAAAAAATATGCTAAGCATAATAAATACGAATTTAATATTTCAGACAATAAAATTAAAGCAAACAATTTCGAGATAGCATTAAATGTAGATGGAATAACTCCTACTGGATGCCCTAAGTATTTTGAAATACTAAATATATCAGTACATCATCCAAATGCAGAAAAACAATACATCAGAATAAGAGGCGTAGCGTTCGAAACTGAAGAACAGTTAAAAGATTATCTAAATTGGCTAGAAAAAGCTTCAGAAACTGACCATAGAATCTTAGGTGAAAAACTTGATTTATTTAGTTTCCCAGACGAAGCAGGACCAGGATTAGTACTGTACCACCCTAAGGGACAATTAATAAGAAACGAATTGATAAACTACATGAAAGAAATAAACGATAGTATGGGATATCAAGAAGTTTATACTACTCACGTTTATAGAACAGTTCTTTGGAAGATAAGCGGACATTACGATATGTACAAAGATAAAATGCTAATCTTTAATCACGAAGATGAAGAGCTAGGAATAAAACCAATGAATTGCCCAGCACATATTCTAATCTTTAAATCTAAAACTAGAAGCTATAAGGATTTACCAATCAGATACTCAGAATTTGGTAATGTATATAGATGGGAGAAAAAAGGTGAATTATATGGATTATTAAGAGTTAGAGGCTTTACTCAAGACGATGGACACGTATTCTTGAGAGAAGACCAACTCGAAGATGAAGTAAAAATGCTAGTTTCAAAAACTTTAGAAGTATTAGCTAAATTAGGATTTAAAGGAGAAGATGTAAAAATAAATTTAAGCACGAGACCAGATGAAAGTATTGGTACTGATGAGCAATGGGAAAAAGCTACTAGCTCATTAGTAAATGCATTAAATAAACTAAATCTAAAATACGTAATAAAAGATAAAGAAGGAGCATTTTATGGTCCAAAATTAGATTTTGAAATTAGAGATAGCTTAGGGAGATGGTGGCAATTATCTACCATTCAAGTTGACTTTAATCTACCAGAAAGATTCAAGCTAGAATACGTAGATACAGACGGAAGTAAAAAAAGACCAGTGATGGTACATAGAGCAATATATGGTTCTGTCGACAGATTCATGGCAATATTATTAGAGCACTTTAGAGGAAAACTTCCAACATGGTTATCTCCAGTCCAAGTTAGAATATTACCTATTAGTTCTGACGTAAGCGAATATTCAGAAAAAGTATTAAGAGAATTTAAGAAATACAAAATAAGAGCAGAAATAGACACTGAAGAAGAAACATTATCAAAGAGAATTAAGAAAGCTTATGATGATGGAGTTCCTTATATTATTATTATAGGAAAAAGAGAAATGCAGGAAAACAAAGTTACTTTAAGAGCTAGAGGTAACATAGAAATTAAAGGAGTTAATTTAGACAAATGTGTAAATAGCATAGCAGAAGAAATATTAGACAGAGATATAACAAATACTGCATTAGAGAAGATAAAGCAATGATTATATATGGATTGTATAAAAGCCCTTTCGGAGATATAACAGTAGCAAAAAGTGAAAAAGGATTCATAATGCTAGATTTTTGTAATTGTGTAGAAAAAGACTCAATGGATAATTCGCAATTTACAGATTTTTTCTATAAATTAGATTTATATTTTGAAGGAAAACCAGTAGATTTACGAGAACCAGTAGATATTAATACATTAAATTCGTTTAGAATATCCGTATTTAAGGAAGTCATGAAAATCCCTTGGGGAAAAACAAAAACCTACGGAGAATTAGCTAGAATTCTTGAAACTTCCCCAAGAGCTATAGGAGTTTCTTTATCAAAAAATCCAATATTACTAATAATTCCATGTCATAGAGTCATATCAGAGAATGGTTTAGGAGGATATTCTAGAGGTGTAGATTTAAAAAGAAAACTATTAAAACTAGAAGGAGCAATTAAAGACTAACATCTTAAATTATTAGTAGTCAGTAACTATATTTTTATACTAAAGTAAACTACTAGCAAAAATTCGTTATTTTTAGATTTTTTAATTATAATAAATAGTCAATACTACATTAGGACTTCTATCGTATTTATGTAATATTGTAATGATATAGTCAAAAGCTTTAAAATTACACTAGATCACATATATTTATGAAAGCTGTAATTCTAGCAGGAGGATATGGGAAACGCTTAAGACCATTAACAGATGATAAACCAAAACCATTAATAGAGATAGCAGGAAAACCTATAATAGAATGGCAAATCGAATGGCTTAAAAATTATGGAATAAATTCATTTATAATATTAACAGGATATAAAAAGGAAGTCCTTACAGAATGGATATCTAAAAATAAAAATAGATTAGAAATAGAATGTTTATTCAGCACAGAAGAAGAACCATTAGGTACTGGAGGAGCAATATACCAAGTTAAATCTTTCCTAAATGAAGAATTTATCACTATAAATGGGGATATACTAACAAACTTAGATATTAGAGAATTAAAAACACAAGATGCCTTAGCATCAATAGCATTAGTACCACTTAGAAGTCCATACGGAGTAGTACAAACTAATGATGACAAAGTAATCAAATTTGTAGAAAAACCTGTATTGAAAGATTACTGGGTTAATGCTGGAGTTTACGTGCTAAAACAAGACATCTTTGAATATTTACCAGAAAAAGGAGATATAGAAAGATTAACTTTTCCTACGCTAGCAGAAAAAGGACTATTAAAAGGAAAGAAATTCGAAAACGTATACTGGAGATCAATAGATTCAGTAAAAGATGTAGAAGAAGCATCAAATGAACTACCAGAAATATTTAAAAATAAAAAATAAAATTAACTTTCAAGAATTACTTCCACATCTGAATCTTTATACCAATCTTTTATAACTTCATCTAATCCTTTTTCTTTAATATCCTTTAATAATATGTCGAATTTTTCCTGCAAAATTTCCGCACAATCTTCAGGCATCATATCTTTTAATATATTTATAATGTCCCTTAATTCCTGGATTTCGTTTCTCATATCTTATAAGAAGCTTATAAATAAATGAGGCAGGAGTCTAAAAGTAAAAGATAAAATTTATCAATTAGGATAAAGTAGATATTAATGCCGCGGTAGCTCAGCGTGGCTGGAGCGCTGCCCTGGTATGCTACAGCCAAGGCAGGCAGAGGTCCCGGGTTCAAATCCCGGCCGCGGCTTATTAGATGAAATAAAATTTACAAAAATCATATTTTTATAGTAAACTCGATTGTGAATAACATATACAAATTCTTCTTTAAACTATATATTATAAACGCTATGGTTTAGATAAAAGTATGTGGCTTACTTTCGCTTAAAGGATTCTTAACCATATTCATGATTATATCATTACCTTTACTAATTTTATCTATAAGAATTAGTGATAGCATTCTTATTTTTTCTTCTTTACATTTTATGTTCTGTGCTACTACGTCTATAAGTTCTTTCTTAAATTTAGTATCAACTTCATATAACCACTTTTCCTCTTCTATCTCTCTTATCTCTTTTTCAATTTCTGACACTATTTTTACTGTTTCTTCTTCAGTTGCATCTTTGGTTATGTTAATGAGGTATTTTCCAGCTTCTATGACTTTTCCTTCGTTCAAATAATTTACTGCATTTGTTAACTCATTAAACATAGTAGAATATTGTTGATAAAAAATAAAAAATCATTTTACAATAAGTACTGGAGCAGAAGAATTGTGAAGAACAGCAGTAGACACACTACCCAGCAGTATTTTCTTAAATATTGATAATCCTCTACTTCCCATTACTATCAATTCTATTCCATTGTTTTTAGAATACTCTAAAATTGTAGATCCAGGATCTCCACTTAATACTTCTCCTACTACTTTAATACCTTGAGCTTTTTTAACTGCTTCATCTATATCTTTCTTAGCTTTTTTATTTAATTCTTCTATAGCGGATAAAGGTGGAAGTACACCAGAGTTCTCAAAAATTGCCTCATCAACAACTTCAATTATATACAATTCTGAATCATATTTTCTAGCTAACTCAATAGCTATATCTAATGCTTTTTTAGCTTGCTCAGATCCGTCATATGCTACAAGAATTTTACTAAACATCAGAATTCTCTAACAAGAGGGAGTATAAAATATTTACTATGCAATTTACTTACCAAAAAGTTGTTTTCTAATATATTTCTTAATATCACTATTTTTCCTTTTATTAATTATTTCCTCGATAATAAATGAAATATCTTTCTTTTCTTTTTCTGAAAATGATGAAAACTTTAAGTTAGCCTCAAATTTTCCCTTTTCAGTTAATTTATAATATTTTATACCACTAGCATATCCAGTCCTAATTAAATAGTAAAGATGAGCTTCAACTCTAGGACTATATATAAAGATTCTTTTATCCCATCTAAAATAAAAAATACAATCTTGAACCTTATATTTATGCGAAGAAAGATAATCGTAAATTAGAAATGATATAGAGAAAAATGGAATCTTAGTTACTTCTTTTTGGCTTAAACTGAGAAGAATAATATCATCAACAGTTACATCATATTTCTCTTCTTCTTGCCTATAAATTGAAGAATAATCAAAAACTACTTTCTTGACTAAAAAGTACATTGAAAGCATAGAACCATATTTTTCAGCTTCATCAATAGCCTCTTTCAATAATTGCTCTACTCTATTCATTTTATAATCACTTTTTATACGAAGCTAATGCTTCTTCCATTACTGCCTTTAAACTTTCAGAAGCAGACTTTACAGAACATTTTTTAACAGTCTCAAATCCCATGCTTCCTAGTTTATCTTCATCTTTTAAAGCCTTATTTATTGCATTAGCCATTTCTTCATAATTTCCTGGCTCAAAAGTATATCCATTACCACCTTCAATTACTAATTCACTCACACCTGCACCTTTACTAACAACTACCGGCTTTTTATATGTCCAACCTTCACATACCGTCAAACCAAATCCTTCAATATTCGAAGGAAGAGCCACGACATTAGCCCTCTGATATAAAGACATTAAATCATCCTCAGATACATAACCAGTAAATATAACTTTATCTTCAATATGAAGATCCTTAACTAATGATTTTAACTTACTAGCCCACAAACTAGCTTTATCATGACCTAAACTTTTACTAGTAAAACTACCATCTCCAGCTAAAATCAACTTTGCATCAATATTTTTAATAGCCTTTATAGCCACATCTTGAGACTTTATTGGATCCATTCTAGCTACTACTAATACTACTTTATCATCTCTTTTAATTCCGTACTTCTCCTCAACTCTAGCAATTTCATTATCACTAACTGTAATAAAAGAAGAAGGATCAATAAAAGGATATATCTGCCTTACATTAATTTTAGCTCCACTTCTAACAAGGCCTTCTAAATCTCTTTTAGTACTCATTATTACTACATCAAATCCTTCAAAAGATCTAATCAAAAAATCTCTTAATCTATCGTTAATTTTTTCTGGAACGAACGGAATATGATACCATAAGACAGCAGGTGCAGAAGGGCCAATTATACCACCAACTAACAACTGCTGAAAGTCATTAATGAAATATACATCTACATCTGAATAATATTCAAGCAATTTTTGAGCTGACAACCAATTATAAGTAGCATAGGCAATATATTCTTCTCCTTTTAAAGAATACCTTGAAATTCCATGGGATTCATTATATATACCTTCCTTAAATTTAGTATATTTAGAAAGAGTAATTGGATCCAAATCAATAAAGCTAACTTCTATATTATCCATAGTAACAGATGGAGGATACCCAGGACCTAATGCCACCCATTTAGCGCTTTCAAATATAGAATTTTTAAGATATGCAAGCATCATTTTTGAAACTCCACCTACTGAAATATAGTAATCCTCATCACCTAAATCGCTTAATTTAATGGGTAAGTCAATGTACCCATATTTCTCTAGGATGTCCTTATAAGTCAATTTAAATCTGATTGGAGGTGTTTGAGTATTAATAGCTATTTTCATAATTCTACTATACCTTAAAACGGATAAAAAAGTAAGTAGAAGATTAATTATACTAGAATTTAATACTAAAAATTTGTATTAAATTAAATAATTATATTACTCTTTATTTTACATTTATATACATAAATTATATAATTTCTTGGTTTAAATATGGTCTAAAATCGAGTACCGTGCAAGATTTTTTAATTATGTAAGTCATATAGAACACGATGAATAAGAAATTAATTGTTATTATATGGGCTATAGCAATTCTTATTGGAATTTTACTTTCATCGCAATCTTCAAATTATTTAAATTACAACGAAAATACTACAATACCATCTTATTATCCTTCAGCAAAAGCCCAAACATTGTTAAATGAATATTTTCACGGTGGAAATGAGAATAATACTATAGACGTAGTCTTAATCAATTCAACACCAGAGCAGGATTATCAAGTTCAGCAAATAATCTCAAAAGTTTCAGGAGTAACTAATGTAGAAAGTATAGTAACAGCTTATTTACAGTATGATGAACAACTAGGAAAGATAATAAATCTTACAGGATTTACAATCCTAAAAGAACAGCCAAATATTAGTATAGAGGAACTAAAAATTGAAATATCTAAAACACTTAAAATCCCAATTTATTATACTTCACTATTTAATATATCACCAAACAAATTACTTGAAAATAATCAAACAGAATTTTTCCAAATAAAACCACCAGCAAACTTTACGTCATTATATTTAGCCAAAAATGTTTCAGTCTTATTTGTTTATACTAAATATGGACCTAATTATAATTTTAAGAATGGAACCTATCCTGCAGGCGAAATATCACAACAAATAAATTCTAAGCTTAAAACATCCAATATAAACGTAAAATATTACCTTACTGGAACAGCACCATTAGTTCAAGAATTAAGCCAAAGTGAAAACCAAAGACAAGACATAACTTTCGCTCTAGTATTCATAGTATTATTAGTTATCATGGCAATATACTTCAGAAGCATAATAGCACCTATAGTCTCAATGGGAGTAATAGGATTATCTATGATCTTCGGATTAGCAATAGTAACATTAGTTGGAAAATTCTATCATCCAGTAGATTTTGAAGTAATTGAACCAATGATATCTGTACTCCTAGGAATAGGAGCAGATTATAGCGTATTCCTACTTAGTAGATTTAAAGAAGAACTAGCAAAAGGAAACTCAAAAGAGATAGCAACAAGAACTTCAGTAAAAACTTCTGGAAAAGCTATATTAATAAGCGGAACCGCAGTGACATTAGTATTCTTATCTTTGTCTTTTATACCTTATCTACATAGTTGGGGCTTAACAATAGGATTCTCAGTACCAATTACAGTTTTATTAGCAGTTACTCTATTACCAATAATTTACGGAAAAATAGGAGAAAAAATATTTTGGCCATCAAAACCAAAATTAACGTCTAATAGAACCTTAGGAAAAATAGCAGAAATAACAATGAAAAAACCAAAAACAACATTAGCAATAGCTACATTTTTAGGCATATTAGCATTATTCTTTGTATTAAGCGTACCATTATCCTTAGACTTTACTTCTGGGTTACCAAATATACAAGCAGTAAAAGGATTAGACATTCTAGAAAACGCTTTTGGAAATTCTTTTGTAAATCCTACATTAATAGTATTTAACTCTTCTCACGTTATAAATACTAGCTATCTTATAAAAATAGCTAATATAGAAAAGAATATATCTAAACTACAAGGAGTTAAAAGTATAATAGGACCAGTTCCTCCTAATTTCAACGGAACATACACACCCACAGTTCTTGCAGATCTAAAGGCTAATGTAGGTTCAAATAATAAAACACTCCTAGTCACAATAATAACTAACTATGATCCTTATTCTACACAAGCTCAAAATCTCGTAAATAAGATTCAAACAGAAGTTTCACCATATAATGGATATGTAGGAGGAACAACAGCATCCGTTATTGATGCACTAAATTACTTATTACCATACTATGAAATTCTCATTATAGTATTGCCAATAGTATTAATAGCATCATTAACAGCATTTTTAAAATCCATTAAGATTTCCATAGGTGCAGTAGCTACTATACTATTAAGTATAGTATTGTCCCTAAGTATAATCTATTCACTATACAAATCATCTGAAGGAATATTATTCTTCATACCAATTACAATATTTGTTTTAATGATGGGATTAGGAAATGACTACAGTATATTTATTTTAACTAGAGTAAAAGAAGAAATAGAAAATGAAAGAAGTTTAGAAAGCATTATAAGAGCAATATCAATTTCTGCAGGTGCAGTTACAGCATTAGGAGTAATCTTAGCATCCTCATTTGCAGTTTTAGCAATAGACCCAATTAAGCCAATAGCAGAACTAGGAATTGGCATCGCAATAGCAGCACTTTTAGACACTTTCGTAATTAGAATCTTCATATATCCAGCTTTGCTAAAATTAATATTAAAAGTAGAAAATAAAACTAAAAGTTCAACTAATTCTTAAAAGTGCTTTTGCATAATCATCTAAAACTACTACCTTTATTGTAAATTTTTCTGAAGCGAGCCTGTTAATTTCCTTGTATAATGATGTTTTTTTCTCTCTTCTTATTATTATCTGATCATTAGTATCTAAATCATGCGATTTTATATACTCTATGAAGCTATTTGGCTTCAATATTATAATAACATCGTAATTATCCTTCAATAAACTTTTTGCATTATTTTTCTCTTCCTTTGATGCTTTTTTCCAATTAATAAGCTTGACCATAAGATTCCTTCTCCAAAATTCTTAAAAATATTTTTTATAGAGCAGAATGGATTACTATCTATCATTTACATGATTAGTATTATTTAAAAATAAGTTAGTAATAGTGCCATGCAAAAATCATTTAGCAAAGCAAAGTTAGTGCAATACAAAAATTTCCTAGGCTATACTTAGCAAAACACAACAATCAAAGTATTATTATACAAAAATCATTAAAGTATTATTAATTACAACTTCATAGTCTTCAAATAAAAATTCTAATACTATTATCTATACGTAGAGACTTAACTCATAAGTTTAAGATATAATAGTAACTTCACAAATTACTTTATACTGACAATATTATAACAATAATGTATATTGAATAAAAGTACTTAGTTAAAAAGTTAATCTAAAAAGAATATTTGAACTAGCTATCCTTAATATTAAAATATTATCTAAATGATTAATATTATTTATAAAATATATTCTCGTCATATAGCTTCAAAATTATTTAGTTTTTAGAAGAATAATAAATATTGACCTCAAAAGACTTAAATTAGTAGAAATTAATTGCTTATAATATACTAAGCTAGAATAATAAACGCAAAGGCTTCCAAAAAATAGTAATATAATAGAATAAATATCACTAAACTTGAAACAACGATTTTTGCATATAGTAATTGAAAATCTGAAAAAAATAATATATATTAAAAAACTACTTTAATACTATAATGATAAGGATATTAGTATTTAGCCCTAAAGGTGGTGTAGGAAAATCTAGCATAATATATTTTTTATCTCTTCTTTTTAAAGAAAAGTATAAAGTACTAATTGTCGATCTTTCAACTTCTATGACTTTATCAAGATTATTTAATATATCAGGAAACATAATAGATAACGATCTAGACTATTTTACAGAAAAAGATCATATCTCAATAGTATCATTTTATAGTAAAAATATACCAAAAAATGTAAAAAAAATCTATAATAGGTATTCCGATATCCTAAAAGATAAGGATATTATTCTAGTAGAATATCCAACAATCTTAAACATTCCAGCAATACAATTAGAATCTACAATATTTAAAGAGACAACAAACTCTACTAACTATCTTCTACCAATATCTGATCCAATGAATTATATAATACACGCTGTGCCAAATTATATTAATTTAATAGCACAAAATTCTGACTTATCATATTCCATCCTTGGATTAGTAATAAATAGAAGCAAAGAAGATAGCTTTGATAACGACATAAAAACATTTTATAGAGAAATATTCATTATAAAATTTTATAGAGAAATGTTGTTTAAGGGATTTTGGAACACTCCAATCCCAAAAGATATTTATCCAATTTACTATAAAATAAACAAACTTTTATAGCAAGTATAAAAATACTCCATTTCTACTTTTATATATTATATAATCGGATAAAGTATAATGCTAAAGATTACAGCAGAATGGAAAAGGACTAGATCATTACTTTTACATGAGCCTGGAATAGAAATGTTCTATGGCATTCTAGATCCAGATACTTTTCTCTATATGAGAAGATTTAATATAATAAAAGCAGTACAACAACATAAAAAACTCCAAGAAACATTAAAAAGTCTAGGAATAGAAATATTAAAGCTAAAAGATCTAATAATATCAAATACAGAAAAAAATTCCGAATTTAAAAACATTCTAGAAAATACAGCAATGAATTTCATTAGATTCGAAGGAGATGCCATAGAAGAAGAAATGCAAGAATTCAAAAAAGATATAGGATTAATAGACTCCGAAACATTATTTAATATAATCCTTTTAAATCCAATTGTCCTATCGCATAAAGCATTAGGAATACCAGAATATACACCAAGAGTACTAAACGAAGAACCATTAGCAAACTTATACTTTGTTAGAGATCCAGCAATAATAACAGACAAAGGACCCGTAATAGGTAGAATGAGCAAAAGAATAAGAAGAAGAGAAACAGAACTAATAAAACTAGTATTTAAAGCATTATCAGAAAATATAATAAAGGAGGTTAACGAACCAGGCTACTTGGAAGGAGGAGATTATATGCCATTCCAAGACTTTGTTATAATAGGATCAGGAGAAAGAACGACTGTAAGTGGAATAATGCAAATAACTGATGCATTAGACTTTAATGAAATAGTTATAGCATACAATCCTGAAATAGAAAATACTAACGATTACATGCTTACAATGCATCTCGATATGTACTTAAATTCACCAAAAGAAGGAATAATAGTAGGAAATTTAGATACCCTCAAAAAAACACTAATCCACGTTTATACAAGGAATAACAATAATTTAGTATTAAGACAAAAAACAAATCTTCTAGATTACTTAACAAAAGATAAAAAAATGAAAATAATCAATATAACATTAGCTGAACAGCTAGCATACTCCTCAAACTTTCTTACAATAGATAACGGAAAAATTATAACTCCTGATATAGAAAAAAACATGAAAAATGTAATACAATATTTAGAAATGAAAAAATATACAGATCTAGAAAATATAATAAAATCTCAGTATTCGTCACTAAAACTTAATAATGATTTCTTCCCAGCTAAAAAAGAAGTAAAGGAAGAAGGAATCGAATACATTACAATAGATGTCTCAGAACTAACTGGAGGATTTGGTGGAATACATTGCATGACAATGCCGATAAAAAAAGACTAGATAATAAAAAATTGAACGAGTACAAAAAACTAATCAGAAAAATAATTACACCAGAAAATATAATAAAGATAGCCTCAGTAATAGTTCAAGCCTTATTATTCGTTGGACTAGCATTAGTTTTCATATTCGTTATAATTCAAGCAATACAATCTATTCCACAAGGCCTATTAGAAGAAGCTACAATAATATTAGAAAACTCATTATTAATAATAATATTCTTTGAAATATATCTAAGCGTAGTAGACTTCTTTAGAGGAAAAGGAAGAAGCGTAATTTACGTAATGGATGCAACAATTTCTTTCTTATTGAGAGAAATTATAATAGGAGTATTCACAGAAACAATAACATTAACATATCTCATAGGAATAGGAATAGTAATAGGAATAATATCACTTGGTAGATATGCACTAAGTAGAACAGAAAAAGTAATAAGCAAAAAGAAGAATAAGTAAATAATGGGCCGATAGCTCAGCCTGGAAGAGTGCCTGGCTCGCACCCAGGAGGTCCCGGGTTCAAATCCCGGTCGGTCCATATAAAATGATGATCGATGGGCGGCTAGACTAGTGAAGATACATTGCAGCTCTGAAAAATAGAAATTGGAAAAAACCAAAAGAGGAAAAAAAGACTTATTTACCTTCGTTAGTCTCATCATCTTTTTGAGTCTTTTCAACTACTTCTTTTTTCTCTTCCTCACCTTGTTGAGTAGGTAATGTAGCTAATAGCTCAGAATAAGCAACCTCACCATGCATAGCATAGTCTCCTATTTGTAAAGTATCTGGCGAGGCTCTCAATGGAATGAATAATCCAATTAGTTTAAGCAAACCAAAAGTTATAGCAAAATCATAAACAAATACTACAGCTGCAGCTGCTGCTTGTATACCCAACTGATACCAATTTCCATACAGAGCACCATGTAGTCCTGGATCAATATACACAGTTACAGCAGGATCAGCAAATATACCAGTTAATAAACCACCTAGTATGCCAGCTATTCCATGAGTAGAAAATACACCTAAAGTATCATCAACCTTTAATTTTGGTTCTAGCTTATATAGAGCTAACCAAGGAATACTTCCAGATGCTATGCCTATTATTATCGAATATAATCCATTAACATAACCAGCTGCAGGAGTTATAGCTACTAAACCAGTTATAGCTCCAGAAGTAGCACCAACTAAAGTGGGTTTCTTAAAAAATGCCATATCCATTAACATCCATGTTATTGCGCTTGCAGCAGTAGCTATGTTAGTATTTAATACTGCAATACCTGCATCTATAGTTGCTCCACCTGGGTCACCTCCATTGAATCCATCCCAGCCTAGCCATATTAGACCTGCACCAGCTAAAATTAATGGTAGACTATGAGCCTCTAATTTCCTATCAGATGCTAGCCTAGGTCCAACAGCTAAAGCAGCTGCTAGTGCACCTACTCCAGCATCTACATGTATTACATAACCTCCGCTAAAGTCTACAGCACCTAATTGATTTAACCAACCACCTGCAAATAGCCAGTACGCTACTGGACTATATACTAGTAAAGACCAGAAAGGAACGAAAACCATCCAAGCTTTGAAATTCATCCTCTCTAAAACTCCACCTGCTAATAGCACTGGAGTTATAGCTGCAAATACAAACTGGAAAAAGATGTATGTGGATGTAGGAATATCAATAGGGCTATTAGATGGACCATATATAGTTTGCGATGCCTCATAAGTGCCTGGCCATGCTGGTAAAGGAGTACCTAAAATTCCATATCCATTTATCTCCAAAGTTGGTTTACCAAAACCGAAATTATATCCAGCAATCATCCAAACTATTAAAACAGCTGCAAAGGCATAGAATACCATTAATGCACTATTTACTGCATATTTTTTCTTAGATAAACCAGCATAATATAGTGCTACACCTGGAACACTTTGTAAACCAACAAAAGTAGCTGCAGTTAACATCCAAGAATTGCTCCCAAGGCTTAACCAGGACGGAACAGAAGCTGCAGGGTAATCTGCAGTTCTATTATTTAATGCTGCTATCGATTGATTTAAAGAAGCAATTGATTGACTTACTGACTGAGAAAACGAATGTATAGTAAATAAAATTGGTATAACAAATATTGAAATGGACAATATTTTTAGTAAAGTTTTTCTTTCCATTCTCTACCGAAAACATAAAAGTATAAACTGAATAAAAGCAATTCTCATAATCTGCATATAAACTTTTTAGAAATATAGGCAAAAAAATTTACGTTTTAGATATTCTTCATTATCAAATAGGCTTAAGTAAATAAAAAGTTTTAAGCAAATTTCTTTTCAAATATTAATCAGATATAATGTCGCATAAGCAAAATATTATTTGCTTATACTCTATTGTATAGATTTAAGCCCACTACCAGTCAGGATTAATATAGACTTCTCAGCCTTATCTTTATAATATCCTGCTAAAGTAGTAGCAGAACTATATTCTACTAGAAGACCTTTTCTAGCTAAATCTTTCCAAGCATCAATAATTTCGTTATCATTAACAACTATACAATCTCCATATTTTCTTATAACGCTTTCCATTTCATTCAACAAAAAGGGACTAGTAGAAACTAAAGCATCAGCAATAGAAGTGACTCTTTCTGGAGGTTTATATTCTAAGTGATTAACTTTAGCACATAAAGGCATAACTTGCTCAGTTTGAACTGATACTAGTCTAGGCATATCCTTCATTAAACCTTGAGAAACTAAATGCATAAATCCCTCATAAACCCCAAGAAGTAAAGTACCTGCAGAAGTAGGCAAATATACAGAAAAATCAGATTCAAAATTCATAGAAATACCTATTTCATAAGCTAAAGATCTTATACCATCCCTAAAATAAGGCTGAAGAACATGAGATGCATAATAATAACCAGAATTTTCAGCCGCACTGGCAACATCTTCTCTACTGCCATTGACTTTAACTACCTTAGCACCGTAACTTTCAATTTGCTTTAACTTAGTACCTCTAGAACTAGAAGGAACAAAAACAGAAACATCCATTCCAGCTACAGCACCATAAGCAGCGATAGATGCGCCGGCATTACCGGAAGAATCCTCAGAAATCTTCTTAATTCCATTTTGAGCTAAATACGAAATTAAAGTTGTACTACCTCTATCCTTATAACTGCCAGTAGGATTTAGAAAATCCAATTTAAAAAATAAGTTATTGCCCTTTATCATAGGTGTGTTCCATTCGCCTAAAGAGATCCAATTCTTTACATAAGGAAAATTTTCTCTTAAATTCTTGCTAAAAGATAAGTCCTCGATATCTACCTTAAATGGACCTCCACATCTTTTACATCTTAACTCATAACCTTCCCTTTCTTTTCCACAACGCATGCAGACTACTTTCATATTATGTTAATTATACAACTTTTTTTAAAGATTTTATCGGATATCTTAAATCCAATATTTTAATACCATTTGCCTCTTGACTTACACAATATTTCTATCAGAATATAATCAGCAGAATTCAGGTAATGGACCGGCCGGGATTTGAACCCGGGACCTTCCGCTTGCAAGGCGGACGCTCTTCCAGCTGAGCCACCGGCCCATCTACTTCCTTCTATATTACCTTTTCCCTTTTTAAAATTTTTTAATGGGCCCGCCGGGATTTGAACCCGGGATCACGACGACCCGAACGTCGCGTCTTCATCCTGGCTAGACTACGGGCCCACTTTTAATTTATATTGTCTCTATTCTTTAATATTTTTAATGAGTAACAGTTACGTTATAGAGCTTATAGGAAAAAGAATTGTAGGAGATATCGTATGGAGCAGTAATATAGGTTTATCAATGAAAAAATGGAGAGAAATGTTTGGAATATCACAAAAAGAACTAGCTACTCATCTAGGTATTTCACAAACAGTAATAGCTAACTACGAAAATAATAGAAGGCAACCAGGCAGTGGATTTATAAAAAAATTTGTAGAAGGATTAATAGAAATCGATGAAAAAAGAGGATTTAAAATAATAACTGAATTAAGCAAAGCATTCACTCTAAATTTCCCTTTTATATTAGATATGAGAGATTTTGAAACTCCAATAACCTATGACGATTTAATAATAGCCATTGATGGAATACCATTAAATACAACAATAAATTTGTCAAAAATTTACGGCTTTGTAGTAGTAAATAGTCTTGAAGCTATTACTTCACTAAGTGGAATGGAATTTTATCAATTTCTATCTTTAATATTTAATAAAGTAATAATATTTACTAAAGTTAGTTCTGGTAGATCACCTATGATAGCGTTAAAAATATCTCCAGTAAAACCAAAAATAGTTGTCTTTCATAAACCACTTAGAATGGATCCATTAGCAATAGACCTAGCTGATAAAGAAGGCATAAACATAATAGTATCTATAAAGAAAGATGAAGACGAACTTTTGAAATCGCTCAAGACCCTTGGCCAGTTAAAAGCATAATTGCAGATGCAATATCACCATTTGTCTTAGCTAATGCTTCTCTAACTTCACTTTCACTTTTACCAGTCTGCTCCATCACGAACTTTACATCTTCTTCTTTTATCTCTACCTTATTGCTTTCTTCAGCTTTCTTTTCTGTTCTTGTTTGACCTCCAGAAACTAGGATTGCCTCTTGACCCATAACGCTAGTCTTCATTACTATAGGAGATTCTATTATTATTAACTCATCTTTAGTTTCTATAGTAACTCTTATTGCATCTATATTTTCTGCTTTTATCCCCATTCTTTGCAAATTTTTCAAATCCTTTTGACTAATCTTTGCCATCAATAAAATATTGAATATACATAAACTTAATATTTGCGGTGTCCAATTTTTAACAAATGAGTTATCATCTCAAAATATTAGGTGGCGGACAAGAAGTAGGCAGATCAGCCATTGAAGTTGCCGGTCCTGATGGAAGCGTAATCCTAGATTATGGAGTCAATTTTAATTTAGATGACACGCCGAATTTTCCTTTGCAGGAATTGCCTTCAGCAGTTAAAGGATTCGTAGTTTCTCACGCTCACCTTGATCACGTTGGAGCTTTGCCTATTTATCAAATATCCACCACAAAACCTTTGTTTGGAACTGGAATAACTAAAGAAATTGGAGAACTGATTCTAAAAGATTTTCTAAAACTTTCAGGAGCTCGAGTACCATATGAGTGGGTTGAAGTAAAGAAAACAATGGACAACTTTAACACAATAAATTATGGTCAAGAATTTGACTTAGCATCATTCAAAATAGTGACTTCAAGTGCAGGACATATTCCAGGTAGCGCTATAACTGTAGTTAAATCTGATAAAGGTGACATAGCTTATACTGGAGACATTAACATAGCAAATACTAAACTGATGAAACCAGCAGAAATAGAAATAATGAAAGACGCTAGAGTTATAATTACCGAAGCTACTTACGGAAAATTCAATCACCCAAAAAGGCAAAGTGTAGAAGACGAATTCTACAAATCAGTAATAGAAGTTTTGGAAGAAGGTGGAACTGTTTTAGTACCAGCTTTTAGTTTATCAAGAAGTCAAGAAATATTATCATTATTAGCAGAAAGAAATATCGAATACCCGGTTTATTATGATGGAATGGTTAAAAAAATAATGGAAATCATGATAAATAATAAACAGTATATTAACAATTATGACGCATTAAAGAAAGCTTACAACGAATTTCATTACGTTGATGGATGGAAGGATAGAAATAGAGCCTGGAAAAGCAATGGTGTTATAGTTGCAAGTGCAGGAATGCTAAAAGGTGGACCAGCAGTATATTATTTTAAGAAATTATCAGAAAACCCAAAAAATGCGTTGTTCTTAGTAAGTTATCAAGCTGATAACACTCCAGGTAGAAAATTATTAGAACTAGGAAAATTCGACGAGAACTCACCACTGTTAAAAGCCAGATTACAGTTATTTGACTTTTCTAGCCATGCAGGAAAAGATCAGTTATTGCAAATTCTTAAAGCATCAAGAAACCTAGAAAAAGTAATAATTGAACATTCATCAGCAGATAGTGCACAAGTTTTCGCAGAATATGTTAAACAAGAATTAGGAGTAGAAGTTTTAGTACCAGAAAATGGACAAGAAATACAGCTATGATACAACTTTTCATTCATGCATCACAATTTTCTTACGAAGTAAAAGAAAAAGCTATAGAAAATGCTGAAGAAGATTATCTACCAGCTTTGCAAAAAAATAATGCTTTAGTAGTTTTTACAACAGTAGAAAAAGAAGATGACAATGAAACAGTTAAAAAAGCTATAGAAAATATAAATGATATTTTTTCAAAAGTTAAAGCTTCCTGCGTAGTTATCTATCCCTATGCTCACCTTTCTTCTAACTTAGCAGAACCTAAAAAAGCTATAGAAATTTTGAAGGAAGTAGAAAAAAAATTGAATAATGTAGAAGTATATAGAGCTCCGTTTGGATGGTATAAGGCATTTTCAATTTCCTGTTACGGACATCCCTTAAGTGAATTGTCAAGAAGAATAACAAAAACTGTAGAATATTCTAAATCGGAAGAAATGGCAATATGCGAAAAATTTGGATTTCCGTACTCAGCTAAAGCGTCATTCATGAAAACAGCTGTAATAGAATATATAAAGGAAATAATAAAACCAGAAAGTGTAATAATAGGAAATACAGACAAAATAGAACAAAATAATAAAAATATCATGATTATCAAATACATTAAACAAGAAGGAAGACAATTACCATGCGTAAATGAAGACCCTAAAATAAAAATAATAATAACAAAGAATCCAGAAGACTTTTTCCCGGAAGAATTTAGTGATTCCAAAAATACATATAAAATCTGGGAAAAAGTAAATAATGGAATATCAATAGACCTGGGAAACTTATTGTACTATATCCTACTTAACGCAAAGAAAAACGATACTCCTTCATTACCACTATGGTTAGCTCCAATTCACGTAAGATTATTACCAGTTAAAAAAGAATTTGAAGAGCAAGCAATAAATTTCGCTAATCAACTAATTTCACAACAAATAAGAGCTGAAGTTGATAATAAAGAAGACAGTCTAGGAAACAAAATTAGAAGAGCAGGAATGGATTGGATACCTTTTATAGCAATAGTAGGAGAAAGAGAAGTAAAAACAAATGCACTAACAGTAAGAATAAGAGGCAAAAATGAACAAAAAAGCTTAACAATAGAAGAAATTGCAGGCATAATAAAAAATGAAGATAAACTACTTTTAAAGCAAAATTTACCGGTGAAAATGTTTGATTGAAGTCAAAATCCCACTAAAAATAACGCTTTTTGGAGAACATGCAGTAGTTTACGGAGAACCTGCTATAGCTGCAACAATATCTGAGAAAATGAAAATAAGAATTATACCAAACGATAAGATGATACTAAAATCAAACTCACTATCGATAAAAGGAATAAAGGTAAATTTAGATGAAATGAAATTAGAAAGTGAAGAAACAGGGAAGATTCTTTCATACATCCTTTCTACTATAAATTATTTCAAAGATGAAATAGGAAAACAAAAAAATGCGTTAATAGAAATAGAATCACCAGTAGAACCGTCAGTAGGATTAGGAACTAGCGCAGCAGTAGTAGTTGGTACAGTAGCAGGGTATTCAAAACTTCTCGGCCTTGATTTAGAAAAAGAAGAAATAGCTAAAATATCGTATAAAATTGAAAAAAGTGTACAAGGAGGATTAGGCAGTAGAATGGATACTTATACTACAGCATTAGGAGGAATAATGTATTTCCCTCCAAAAGAGGGATATGAAAAGATTAATAAAAAACTCAACATTACAGCCGGATATATAAGGAGAATAGCTACAACAGCAGAAACGCTAAAAAGAGTAAAATCTATAAGAGAAAAAGATGAAGATCTATTTAACCAGATAATATCCACTATAGGAAAAATAGTTGAAAAAGCAAAAAAAGCTATATATCAAGAAAATGAAGAAGAATTAGGAGAACTAATGTACATAAACCACGGTTTACTTATGGCATTAGGAGTTACACTACCACCAATAGATAATTTAGTATCAACAGCAAAAACACTAGGAATTTTAGGTTGCAAAATAAGCGGAGGAGGAGGTGGAGGATCAATAATATGCACAAAAGATGAAAGAGCAAAGATCTTACTTTCAACTATAGGAGCAAAAATAATAGACTCTGATATAATAGACGATGGAGTAACGATAACAGAAATAAATTAGAAAAAATAGTAATATACTTGTGTGCGGAATAATAGGAATAATAGCAAAGGACAAGAAAGAAGCATTAGCAAGCATAACAGTGCAATGCTTAGAAAGACTAGAATATAGAGGATATGACAGCGTAGGTATAGCTTCGATTAAAAATAACCAAATAGAAATAAGAAAAGCAAAAGGAAAATTAGAAGAAGTAGTGAAAAAACTCAACATTCTATCAATGTCAGGAGACACATTCCTAGGCCACACTAGATGGGCTACACATGGAGAGCCAACAGACTATAATGCTCACCCACACACAGATTGCACAAATTCCATTGCAGTTATTCATAATGGCACAATAAGAAACTTTAACGAACTAAAAGAAGAACTAATTTCCTTAGGCCATACTTTCAAAAGTGAGACAGATACAGAAATAATTCCACATTTAATAGAAGAATTCAAAAAAAGAGGAATGAAAAACTTTGAAGCTTTCCAGTCAGCTGTAAAAGCAATACAAGGTACTTATGCAATTCTAGCTATTATAAAAGATGAAGAAAACAAAATATATTTCGCAAAAAAGGATAACCCTCTAGTTATTGGAATAGCAGATAAAATGAATTTTATTTCAAGTGATATACCAAGTTTCTTACCATACACTAATAAAATTATTATCTTAATAGATGGAGATATAGGATATATAACGAATAAAGAAGTATATATAGAAAACTTTGGAAAACCAGTAAAAATTGAAGATAGAACAAAAATAATTACTTGGGATGCTTCAGCAGCATCTAAAGAAGGATTTGAACACTATATGCTAAAAGAAATCCATGAAAGTCCGATAGCTGTAGAAGATACAATATCAGGAATGATAGCAGAAATTGATAAAATTAAGGAAAGTGTAAAGTTAATAAATTCAGCTAGAAGAATAATAGTAACTGCAGCAGGAACAAGCTACCATGCTGGATTATTATTCTCGATCTTACTCCAAAGAGAAGGGTACAATGCACTTCCAATTATTGCATCAGAATATTATAACCTTAAAACTACAGAAGAAGACGTCATATTGGCAATAAGCCAAAGTGGAGAAACTCTTGATGTAATACAAGCAATTAAAAAATTTAAACAAAATGGATCTTCTATAATATCATTAACCAATATAATAGAAAGCGCAATAGCTAGAGAAAGTGACGTTAAACTTTATACTAGAGCAGGACCAGAAATTGGAGTAGCAGCAACAAAAACATTCACGTCTCAAGTAGCTGCACTTATGCTATTATATAATTTCATTTCTCAAAAAGATTATTCGTATTTATCAAAAATAAAAGAAATAATTAGATATGCATTAAATTATCAAGGAGAAGCTAGACTAATAGGTGAAGAATTATCAACAAAAAATAACGCTTATTATCTAGGCAGAGGATTAT
Source organism: Acidianus manzaensis (assembly GCF_002116695.1). Taxonomy (NCBI): domain Archaea; kingdom Thermoproteati; phylum Thermoproteota; class Thermoprotei; order Sulfolobales; family Sulfolobaceae; genus Acidianus; species Acidianus manzaensis. The sequence goes on along the minus strand of NZ_CP020477.1, from coordinate 2,254,097 downwards.
CACTACCATTAGCAATGGAAGCAGCACTAAAAATAAAAGAAATAGCATATTTGCATGCAGAAGCATATCCTGCAGGAGAAAGCAAACATGGTCCAATAGCTCTAGTTGAAAAAGGATTCCCAGTAATATTTATAAACGATGGAGAATTGACAGAAGACTTACAGAATAATGTACAAGAAATGAAAGCTAGAAAAGCAATAACTTACGGAATAAGTGTAAATAAAAAATTAAATACAGATAAGGAATTATTACTAACAACAGATGAAAAGTTGTCAATATTTGCAATAATTCCTATAATCCAATTAATAGCATATTACGCTTCAGTCAAAAGAGGAAATGACCCAGATAAACCTAGAAATCTAGCAAAAACGGTGACTGTAGAATGAAAGCCTTAGTTCTAGCAGCAGGAAAAGGAGAAGGATTATATCCATATACTAAAAATCAACAAAAAGAAACGATTTCTATATTGGGAAAGCAAATTATATCATATGCTCTAGAAGGAATAAAAAAGGCAGGAGTTAATGAAGCTATTATCGTAACAAATGATCAAACAAAAAAAGATCTAGAAATTAACGTAGATATTTCTTACGAAATAGTTAATCAAAAAACTCCAGAAATATCTGGAGCAGTAAAAGACGGTATGGAAAAAATAGACGATGAAACATTCTTATTAGCATTTGGAGACATAATAGCCCCTCCAGAATTTTACATGAGCCTAATGAATTCATATGTTACTGGAAGCTCAAAAGCAGTATTCTCACTAGTCCCAGTTTACGAAGGAATGCAAACATATGGATTAGCAAAAATAATAGATAATAAAATAGAAATAACTAAAGAAAATACTACTCTAGCATTAGCAGGAGCTTATATAATTCCAAAAGGAGATTTCACAGATTTATTAGAATATTTTAAATCACTATCAAACTCCTCAAGATATTTCATATGGTCAGGCAAGTGGATAGACATAGGATATCCAGAAGATTTAATAAATGCAATAGAATTACTACTATCAGATAAAAAAACAATAATTTCTGAGAATGCAGAAATTTCAAAAACAGCAATAATAGGCAAAGGAATAATAATAGATGATAAAGCAATAGTAGACGATTATGCAGTAATAAAAGGACCAGCATATATAGGAAAAGAAGCATATATAGGATCATATTCCTTAATTAGAGATTATACATCAATAGAAGCAAACGTAAAGATAGGAGCTTACACAGAAATAACACATTCACTAATAGGAGAAAAAGCGGAAATAGGATCAAAAAGTTATTTAACATTTTCTGTTGTAGGTAAAAACACTAAAATAGGAGCATCAACAATAACAGTAAGTTACCCAGCAAACCCTGTAAGAAGCAAAGAGAACAAACTAGGAGCACTAATATCTCCTGGTGAGGAAATACCACATGGCTCAATAATAGGACCAAACTTTAAAAAATAATGTATTATATAAAATAAAATTTTTAAATGAAACGTGCTATTTCTATTTAATGTTATCTATAGTAATACCAGCGTACAATGAAGAAAAAAGAATAGCAAACACGCTAGCAGAGCTAAAAAAACTCTTTCCTAACTCAGAAATTGTAGTAGTCTTTGAAGGAAACGATAAAACAGCAGAAATAGCAAAAAGATTCAACGTAAAAGTAATAAAAAATTCAAAAAGACTAGGAAAAGGAGCTTCAATAAAAAAAGGTTTAGAAATTTCAACTGGAGACAAAATAATGTTAATAGATGCAGATTTTCCTACAACAGTAGAAGACCTTGAAAAACTAATAGAACAAAGCAATGATTATGATCTAGTTATACCCAAACGAAAAATACTAGGAATGCCATTAAAAAGAAGATTTCTTCACGGAGCCTTTATAATTATAGTTAAAATCTTCTTTCCATGCTTACATTCTTTCTCTGACTTTCAATCTGGAATAAAAATATTAAAAAAAGATAAAGTGAAAACCATAGTAAACGATCTAATAATAAATGATTTACTATTTGATGTAAACTTAGTATACTTATTTAGAAAACATCATTTTAAAACAAAAGAAATAGAAATAAGTTACTTACATGATGAAACCAATAGCAAAATATCTAAACGCTTACTCAAAGTAATCATACTAATGTTTTTATCTATAATCAAACTTAGAGTCTACTTCTCACCATTTAAAAAAGTACTAAATACAAAAACATACCTTAAGGCGCAAAACTTCATCCTAGAAAAACTAAGATGAATCAATCAAATCCTTAGCAATTTTTAAGCCAATTTCAGTCAAAATATACTTAGACTTAGCTTTTTTCAGAACTCCATCAGAAACCAAATCATTCAAATTTAACTTCAAAGCATCAGTAGATATACTCAAAGAATCTTTAATATCCTTAAAAGATAAACTAACATTCTCGCCATTACCCATTTTATACATAGAAACAACTATCTTCTTCTTTATTTCAGACATCCTTACCTTATCTTCTACGTTCATAACATTAAATTGCAAAACTAAAAAATAAGCACAAAAGAAAAAACTTAATATAAAAAACCGAAATCAAAATCGTGAATAAGTACTATAGCATACTAATTATAGGTGGAATTTCATTTGGCACAGCAGCAATATTCATTAAATTTTCTAACTTAACGCCTGGCGCAATAGCCCTATTTAGATTCCTTATCGCAGGATTAATACTTTCTTTAGGTAAAATAAACATAAAAAAGATAATAACATACGCTCCGTTCGGATTATTATTATCAATACATATGATATTATTTATAGAAAGCGTATACAAAACCACAATAATAGATGCTACAGTCCTAGTCTCAACATCCCCTTTCTTTGCTATATTATTATCCCCAATAGGAAAATTCAAAACAGAAAAAATAGACATCATAGTAGCATTAATAGGATTTATAGGAGTACTCATAATGAACTATCCAATAGTTCCTGGATATCTATTAGGAAACATTCTGGCATTAATATCAGCATTTACAATAGCATTATATACAACACTTTTAAGCAAAAACTCGTCAACAGAAAACCCATTACAACTCACATCAGAGATATACATATCATCATCAATATTTTCACTACCTTTATTCATATATCAAGGAATAGGACAAATAAATCCAATATCAATATTATCCTTATTAGGTTTAATATTCATACCAACTTTAATAGGCCATACCTCAGTAATTTATTCCTCAGGAAAAGTAAAACCACAGTACATAGAAACAATAGGATTATTAGAACCAGTAGTAGCAACACTATTAGCAATACCATTATTCAAACAAATACCAAACATACAAGAAATTATAGGATCAATACTTATAATTCTATCAATTATTATAATAACAATATATAAGAAATAATTCCTAATAATCACTAAACTTTCATGTAATTGCTACATAATCTTCTTAGAATCATAACAATAAATATCATATTTGAGAATATGATACTCTATTAGATATGAAGATTAAAGAAGTAAAAATTTATATCCACTTGAAAAATATTTCCTATTATCCAAGATCTATGTATTAAATAATTCTTCCTAGTCTTTAGATAATTATAAATCATCTCCTTTTCCTCGATGCATCACTTCTAAGTTGCACTCTAACTGCAATAAAACCTACTATAACGAGAATTGCAATAGAACCACCAATAAGTAAATATAAACTTATAGGCAAAGAAGGAGGAGAAACTTGAGGAATCACATAAACAGCATTAGATAAAGTAGTAGAAACAAAAATCTTTCCATCAGCATAAACCATATAACTAGGCCTATCTCCCACACTTATATTATCAACAACCTTACCGCTTGTCGTCATAACTAAAACAGAATTAGTACCAATATCAGAAACATACAAATATCCATCATTAGGATCATAAACTATACCAAAAGGAGCAAGACCACCATCAAAATTATAAACACCAGAAGAATTAATTATAAAAACCTTATTATTATACCAACTAGCAACAAAAACATTACCATCAAAACATCCTAAATTAGCAGGATATCCACCAATAGAATAACTATTAACCACATTTCCATTACTAGGATTTAAAACATAAACATTCCCTATCTTACCTAGAGGTAACTGAGCAACATACAACTCATTACTTAAATAATCATAAACTATAGCTCCAGGTGAAAAACTCAGACTAAAACTCCTTACAATAGACAGATTATTAACATTAATAACTACAATAGAATACGTATCAGGTTCAGTTACAAAAACCTCATTAGTTTTATTATCATAAGCTAAAGAATAAGGAGAAGAAGTCAAATTAATACTCTTTATAACTGATTCACCTTTAATAACAGAAACTTGATCAGAACCAGAGTCAGAAACAAAAACATAACCATTAGCACATACAGCATCAATTGGTTTCTCTCCAACATGAATATTACTAACAACAGAATCAGTGGAAGGATCAATAACAGATACAGTACTAGAATTGTAATTAGCAACATATACATAATGATGATAAACAATCCCAGAGGGAGAATTTCCAACAGGAATTAAAGATACAGCTAAAACAACCAAGAACAGAAACTTAAGCATAAAATAAAAGATAATCAGCAATATAAAAAACTCATCAAAATAAAGAAGAATTTAATGCGGATAATTTCCATAAAATGCCTAAAGCCTAATAACAGAAAATTTTTCTATTTGAAAACTGATATATAAAGTTATCTATTCTAACTTTCTATTCACAATTTACGATAAATCTTAAACATTGTGTTTTGTTTAAGTACACAGATAACCATAATTATAAATTATGTTTAGTTTTAGATATCATAGTTTGTTTAAGTTTTAAGGTATTATGTAAAGAAGTAAAATATACTATAACTTACAAGTATAAATTTGTCAACAGATCAATACATACAAAAAATTCAATTAAAGTCAAAGAAAGTGGGGGGTGCACGAAAAATAACTTGGGGTGTTGAAAGTTGTATTAAATAAAAGACTAATAAAGTTAAGTACCGAGTTTTTTAGATATCCTTCTTTATCTGCATAGACAATTTTAAAATGAGGAAGAAGAAAGTTGACTTATGAAAGTTGTAAAATATAACGTTAAGGCCAAAGTAGAAATCAAGGACGCTAAAAAAGAAGAGAATAGCCTAAAAAATGGACTTGTAAAAGCTTTTACATATAAGAAAAATGGTAATATAATTTCTCCAAAATTAACTGTTAACGATAATTCTATAGAATTAGAAGGATTAAAATTTAGAGAACTAATCAACGTAAGAGAATTTATATCTAGACTAGCTCAAGATTATGACGCAAAATGCGGAAAATTAAACAAATCAGAAAATTTAATGACAGTAGAATGTAATGGAAATAATGCAAAATTATACTTTGAAATAAAAACTGAAAGAATAAAGAAACCTAAGACAGAAAAGAAAGAAGAGAAAAAACAAACAAAAGAACAAAAACAAGAAGAACAACAAAAAGAAACAAAAGAACAACAAAAAGAAGAAAAAAGCAACAGCTAATGATAAAATATTTTATCTAGTTTTACACTCTTAGATTATGAATATAACTTTATTACTAGATATCATATTTTTAATAATTGATATCTTCATCTCTATTTGGAATAGCTATAATGCAGGTAAAATAGCAGGCTATAGAAGAACATTAGGAAGAATATTTTACGTTTTAGGCGGATTTCTACCAATGTCTTACGTGTTTATTATAGTAATAACTTTCATCCTAGCATATTTAGGCTACATAAGCATTGCATCAGCAGTATTCCTACTCGCAGGCTCCTATCTATTTTTCGGCTTAGCAATAATCTTTTGGGGAGTAATAGCAACATATTATTCCTTCGTATCAACAGTAAAAAACAGAAATTGGCTTTCAGGATTTATCACAATATACGACGCCTTTGCAACAATATTTGATGCCTGGGAATACATAACAAGTTTCTTTTCAAATGTAAAGGCAGCTAGAAAAGCTATTGATTCAAGCGACTTTTCAATAATAGATGTAATAATAGTAATAGGCTTTGGTCTAGCAATAGGATTCATAGTAACGTATGCAGTATTCAAAGAAGGATTAAAATCAGTAAGAAGCAGATCGTGGTATAATTTCTAAAACATTTTTTCTCCATATCCTTTCTTTACTTCTACCAGTAGAAGTAACTTCTACCCATAATAGTCTCAGAATATTAGAAATTGATATTGCTTCAAATAATTTATTGCAACTATTTTCTATCTTATTTGATTATTTTTGTTGATCAACTTATTTAGGTAGTAATCATGTAACTATGCTAGGATTCTGACTTATAATTAACATTACTAATACTTTTTAAAATATTCTGTTGTATCTGAAAAAATACTAAATTAATACAAACTATCAATCTTTCAAGCTGATTCGAAAAGTCAAATTAAAAGCTAATCTCTTAGATTATAACCTAGAATAATAAATATTTCTATAAATGTTAAATATCAATCATTATAAAACTTCCAATAAAATATACTTTTTCTAAATTATTATAATGCTTATAAACAAAAACCTATAAGCAAAAAAGAAAGTTGAACACATGGTCTGGAAAAGAACAATCTCAGCCAAAATTCTTGAAAAAGTAAAAAGTGCACCCGTAAAAGTTGAAGATAAAGTAATTTTCATGGCAAATATAAATGGAACATTATACGCAATAGACGGAGCATGCACACATGCTAGATGCATAATACACATTTTAGATGAACAAAACCTAACAGTAAGATGTCCATGCCATCAAGCACTATTTGATTTAAAAACAGGAAAAATGTTAGAGCCACCATTTGTAGCACCGGATGCTCCAAAAGAAAAGTTAGGATTAAAAACATATCAAATAAGAGACAACAATGGATGGATAGAAGTAGACGTATAAAACACAAGATAAATAAATATACCGTCAAATATTTTCTTTTGACTCTATTATATTTATGATCCTATATTTTCTAAACATAAATATTATACCCGGAAAAAGCAAAGAGAAAATCGTAACAGCATAATCTACACTACTGTAACCAAAAGCCTCTCCGGCATTAACTATACCTAGAGCAATAATTACTATCAAACCTAAAGCAGTAATCGGAGCCAATATTTTCAATACACCTTTCTCTTTTCTCCTTATTAGCGCTATACTTGCCGTAATCGAATCAACACTAAACTCCATTAACAAAAACGCACCTGCAGCAGTCAAAACTAATCCAAAGAAAGACTCTACACTAGGTGAAGACAATTCTAAAAGTTGCACTATAACTTCCAAAATAGTTATAAAAATCACTGCAAACCAAGGAGATTTAAACTTTTCACTAGTCCAGCCAAATGGCTTAGGCATTAATCCCTCTCTCCCAGCAGCATACCAGGCTCTTGATAATATAAAAGCCGTTAACCACAATGACGAAGCAGTAGACGCTATTACAGCTATATCCAAAAGCCACACATACTGAGGAATAACGTATGAAGCCCATCTAGCTAAAGGATCTACCGATGAAGATAATGCTGAAATCGGTGTTTCTATATTCATTATAGGCATTGTAATCATATAAATAACAAACACTGTAATTAACCCGATTATGCCAGAAGTACCAGGCCATTTAGTAGGTTTTTTAGATTCCTCAGAAGAATAACTATCTATTTCCCATCCATCAAGAATAGTCGCAACAATAACCATAGTAGCTGCTACATCAAAAAAATTACTTTTAATCATACTATCATTGAAAAACCAACTCCAACTAAACTGATTAACAATATGAGAAGGCATTTCATAAATCCCAATTATTATAAATGCGAATAATATCATTAATTCTATAACTAGAAATATCTCAGTAAATCTAGCTGTAGGCTTAGCTCCTAATATTAAAGGTATAGCAGCTATTATAGCCCAAATTATTCCTACAATCGAATCCCAAAATATGCTTAATTCCATAACCCTACTTATCAACCCTATCCTGTACAAAAAATCCAAAGTATACTCTCCAGCTGGGATTATTATTGGTGGTAAAGAAAGAAAATAAGCTAATGTAACTATCCAGAACTGAAACCCACCATATTTTTTACCTATTAACCTAGCTCCCCAATGATAAGACGCTCCAGCATGAGGAGACAATCTATTTAATTTTCTAAATATTATCGAAGCAAAAAGAAAAAATGGAAAAGAAATAACAACTGCAGTTATAGCTGAAGGACCCATTATCGCTACCATACTACCATAAGCTGCTGCTATGCTAAAAGTAGGAGCAACACTAGAAGTCGATAAATTTATTAAATCAAAAAAATTCAACACATCTTTTTCTAATAACCCTATTTTTTTACTAAACGTCCCCATTTACCTTCACCTAAAGGCTTGGATAAGCTATCCAGTACTATATGTATAGAGTATCCAGTATAAAAGCATAACTAAACAAAACATATCAAATAATTTTACAATTAGGAAAAACATTTCTTTATTCTCCTAAAATTATATCAACTTTTAATTTCCTATCTGCATTTAAATAGTGGATAGACTAACCATATATTTATGAGAATAGTAACACTAGACCCAGCAACAACAGAAATAGTATCCTATCTTTCAGATGATATTGTAGGAGTATCAGAAGACTCAGATTATCCAGAAGAAGTAAAGAACAAACCAAAAGTAACCAAAAAGTTAATTAACATAGATAACTCAATGCCATCAGAAGAAATAGACAGAATAGTAACAGAGCATATAAAACAAAGAAAACCACTACACAAAGCATTATGGGAAAAAATCTACGAACTTAAACCAGACATAATAATAGGACAAGCACTATGCGAAGTATGCGCAGTACCATCAATAACAAATAAAGAAGATAATAAAGAAGAAACACCGAAACACTTCAGACTAACACCAAAATTAGAAATATACAATCCCACAACATTTTTAGATATACCAAAAGAAATAAAAAGAATAGCAAAAACAATAGGAAAAGAAAACAAAGCAGAACAAATACAACAAAACTTCCAAACAGAATTAGAAAAAAGCAAAGACATAGCAAAAGGAACAAAAACAGTAGTAATAGAATGGATAAAACCAATACACCTTATAGGAAAATGGGTCTCAGACATGATATCCTACATGGGGACAAAAAGCCTAACAAGACCAGCAGGACAAGGAGGAAAATACGACTGGGAAACAATAAAAGAATTCAACCCAGACTACTTAATAATATCGCCATGCAGTTTCTCTGTAGATAGAACATTAAAAGAAATAGACAAAATAACATCACTACCAGGCTTTGAAGACCTATCAGCAACAAAAAACAAAAACGTATACGTAGTAGAACCATTATACGCCAGAGCATCCCAAAGAACACTAGAATTCCTAAAAGCAATGAAACAAATCTACACAGAACAAAAAATATACAAAAAATACGGAATAAAACTATTAGAATAAAAAACCAAATAACTGCTTATTCCTTTTAGTTTATGATTTATTTTCCCATAACTTATAATTCCTAAATAATAGATGAATATAACATCACCTTTTAGAGAAATAACGTAGTTTTAATCGAAAATAATTATAAAACCACAGTACACAAGATAAAATAATTTTTATTCAATTCAATTTAAATAATATTTTCAATAAAAATATCTTTAAAACCAAACTAATCCCCTTTCAAATAATGAACAAGTAAAGGATCTATTATTTTATAAATTCCCCTATCCTTTTTCTCAACAATTCCATAACGAATAAGCTGTTGCAAAGCCCTAATAACACCCCACCTATCATCTCCTAAATCCTTAGGCCTTCCCTCACCACCCAAAATTGCCAACTTCTTAACAACACTCTTAGCCTTTGGAGAAAGCTTCTTTAAATCACCTTCAACAGCATTAACCACATTCACATCCTCCACCAACGAATTAAGAACATCACCAACGCTCTTCCTTTCATTAACAATCTTCAAACCTACAAGATTCAACCACGCAGGCAAACCATCAACATAATTAATTATTTCATCAATCTCTTCATCATTAATTCTCACTCCATAATACTCAAAACCTCTCTTTAAAAACTCCTTACTAGCCTTCGACGATAACGGTTCTACTTTCATCAAATAGAAAAACTGATAAAAAGGTTGATCCTTAGAATTAAGTAACTCATCCATCATACCAATCAACGAACCAGATATAACATAAGAAACCCTAGTATGAAATTGCCACTTACTCCTTAAAACGTGAAAAATATTTGGCATAGACTGCTTAGCCAAAGTTAAATACTGAAACTCATCAATAGCAACAACAACCTTAGGGATACCAAACTTCTCCGCCATAATTTGAGGCAAATCCACAATCTTCGGAAACTCATCCTCTAACCTCTTTTTCCTTTCAACCTTATCCAAAGTAACATCCAACGTAGCTGAAACCTCTGGTATATTAAACGTAACTTTAACCGCCCCTATCAAATCTCTCAATTGCTTTACAACCGATTTTCCCTTTTCTATTAATACCTTATACCCAGCAAAAGAATAAAGAACAGAAGTAACTGAAACAGCATAACTTGAAACAAAGGAATAAAAATCAAAAGACTTACCAGAAGTAAATTCCTCAGCCGAAACATAAATATAAGGCAATGAAACCCTATGCAAAGAAGCTAAAAGCAATGACGTTTTACCAACTCTCCTAACACCCATTAACCCCACTGGCTGACCACTCTTCAAAAAATTACTCAAAACCCCAATTTCTTTCTCTCTACCAAACGGATTCGTAGTAGGAACTCCATATATGAACAATTGCGGGTACCCACAAATTGCTGGTACCAGCAATAAAATAAACCTTTCGCATCTAACAATTTCTTTCACCTTTTATAAAACTAAAGTTAAATATCAAAACATCCTCCTTTACTCCTAACTTTTGTTCTTTTTTATCCTCTTTTTTCTCCTGCATAAAGAAATCTCTTCCCATCTTTAACTTCTACCCTAACATACCCTTTTCTTATAAGACTCTTTATTTTCCTATACGCTGACACCTTAGGCAAATCCGTCGCCTTCATCACTCCTCCTAGAGTACGAGCATCTTTCCTAATAGCATCTAAAACAATCTCCTCCTTCTCATCCAACTCATTAGTTACAATAACAATATCCTCTCCTTTTCTTATCCCCTTTTATCCATAATTACCTTACAATACCAAAAATTCATAGAGAGCTTTACTAAATTTCTCTGCAGTCATTAAGAAAATTTTTCTATTTTCTACTTCATCTTTAAATAATAAATTATCAGATAAACAATTTTCCAAACAACGAGCTGCCTGAAGGTCCGCAACAGCATCAATAATAAAATTCGTAAAAATCGATTTAAGTCTCATTTTATACCCTTAATACCTTATCTCTAATAACTGAATATCTAGTCCACTGTGGATATTTCCTATAGACATAATTTAATATCTCTTTTCTATCCTTAACTACCCATTTTTCGAAGAATTTTTCAACCTCAGCCTCTACATGAGAATCTTTATCATCATTTAATATATAGCTTCTCTTATAGCCTATTACCAACCCAGTTAACACATCCTTAATTGGTTTAGCTTTCTCTTCAATAACACCTTGATCAACCAAAGAATCCAATACTTCATCTAATTCCTTACTAAAAGGACCAAATA
>NZ_CP020477.1:2112500-2235000 GCF_002116695.1 Acidianus manzaensis | reverse complement strand
ATAAATTATGAATAGGATGAGGACTATTATGCTTCCTACTGATGATCTTCCATTTGGTGAGATTCTCTGAAAATATGATACATACAGGGAAAGGGGGACGGAGAACCATGAGATTCCTAATGCTATTAGGAATACTATTAGAGCGTAAAATAAATGATGATATATGGATAAATATATAATTGAGATTATTGCTGTGAATGGTATTGCGATGATTAAATATGCAAGGATGTAGCTTGAAAATAGGTATTTAGGAGAATAGCCTTCTGCTATTAGGAATTCTAATAGGTCACTTCTTCTATCGTCTATGAAAAGTAATGAAATGAGGTTGCTAAAAATGATTGTGAAGAGTATGGGTGATAATGAAAATAGGGTTAGACTTAATGATGAAGGTGCGTGAAACTGATAAATGTCGAAAAATAGGAGGATGATGGCTATTGCTAAAGCGATGCTGGTGTAGATTCTGTTTCTTTTAAACATTCTTTTCAGGAGTTTAGGGGCTAACAATTCTAACCACTGAGTAGGTCTTCTAGTGGGTTTTTCATTTCTTTTACTTCGTATATTTGAATGCCTTCTTTTACTAATTTTTCGACTATTGTGTTAACGTCTGAAGGGTCCTTTACTTTAACTATGTAATATTCTCCTTGATAGTATCCTGGGAGGAGGTTTGTTAGGTCTTTTGATGCTCTGATGCCTATTAGGTACTCTTTAACTTTTATATCGCTGACTGAGGAGAATTTTACTATTTTTCCGTTGTCGATTAAAATAACGTATTTGCCTATGTCTCTTGCTTCATATAGATTGTGTGAGGTGTAAATTACGATTTTGTTTTTGCTAAGTTCTACAATTCTGTTTCTGAATTCTGATGCTAAGATTGGGTCTAAAGCGTTTGTTGGTTCGTCTAATAGATAGATGTCGTAGTCTTTTAAGAAGATTTTTGCTAGGGAGACTCTCTTTTTTTGTCCTTCGGATAGGTTTGCGATTTTCTTATCTAAGAGGTCTTGGAGTTTGAACATTTGGATTGCTTTATTGACGTCTCCGCCTAATAATTGTGAGAAAAATGTTAATGCTTCTTTTACGATCATTTCTTCTGGCAAAGCTAAGGAATGGGATGAATAGGCTATGGAGCCTTTAACTGTTCTTTCTCCTTTGAAGGGTTTTAGAATGCCTGCAATTACTCTTAGAGTTGTGGTTTTTCCGGCTCCGTTTTTTCCTAAAACTATGTAAATTGATGGTTCATTGATTTCCAGAGAAATGTCATGTAAAATTACTTTGCCTCCATAACCTGCGTCTACTTCTTTTAGGCTTATCATTTTACCACCTTCTTCTTCTAGGAAAGAAGACTAGAGAAAGTACTGCCACTAGAAAACCTCCTAATACAAGAATTTGATTGTTTAAATATATGCCTGACCCAACTAGAGCTATGCCTAAAATAAGAATAGGTAGTCCGACCTTAATGTTAGGTCCTATTTTAATTATGTAAACTAAAACGATTATTACTACTAAAGCTAAAATAAAAACTATTTGCATTAAAAGGAAAGATAAGCTATCTTGCATATGAATCCCTCAAAATATAGTTTAGAGTATTCCTAATTTTTTTGTTAATAATACTCTTGAGTTAATACATGCAATTATACGTATAATTCATCATATTTAAGTGATAGTTCTTAAACTTTTTGCTTTATTTTATGAGTGTATCCAATATTAAAATTAATAACAAATACTCTGTCTTCTTGTGCATTATGTTTAAATTAATCTTACAAAAATGCATTTTGATTTATATTATTTTTAATAAAAATTTGTTAGTTGTGAATTTTCTGAAGATTGAGGCTATTCTCTCTATTAGGATTATTCATAGAATTATCATCTAGTTTTCAAATGATACACACTAAAAATTTGTGTAAGGAATTATACCCTGTCTTTTTCTGAAAAATAACTATTAATTTTTATCAAAATTTAGAAATTATTGAACACACTCAGAATATACTCATATAAGCTTATAAACTAGTAATTTTTAGAAATTTAATTATGGCTGTTACACCAACTACATATGGATCAAATACAGCACTAAGCGCACTAGGAGATCTTGCAGGAGAACTAGCGTCAGGCATAGAATCCTTCACAAACGTGCTAACATCTTCATCATCAGCAGTATGCCAAGACGCAATGAAAACACAAATAACCAACAACATAGCCAATTACCCAGCATTATCAGTACCAGGCAGAATATCAAAAAGAGCCCCAGAAAACCTCCCAGCAATTGACATCATCCGCCAAGGTATAGTTGTACAAGTTGAATTAGACGGCGAATACAACGAAAAATACAATATAGCCCTACAAAAAGCAGGCATCAATCAACAAGCCAACACAGGATACGTCTTCATAGGAAGCGTAACACCATATGGTGTTGGTGGCAGAAGACTACACATATACCAAGCAGGCGCATCATTTTCCGCACGTGCTGGAGTAGATTTCTACACTCAAAACGGCGACAAGATAATAGTAATGCCAGTTACTAGAGAAGAGTATGGATCTGAAAAATGGTACAATCCAAACAACGATCCAGGATGCAATTTAGGCATATTCGCACCAGACAACATACTTACAAATCAATCCGGGGCATTGGTAGCTATGCCAAATTACGGAATTAACATAGCAACGTATCATTCTGGATATTTCCTTGCAATATCTGATCGAAATAATGGATTAGTTGGAGAATATGGTGAAAAATATGAAGTTACGCATGAAGCTGTGAGAACGATATCTCAAGGATATGCTATGTTATGGTATCCAGTGTTGCTTAATGCACCATCATTCATTTCTAAGTTATTAAGCAATAATTATATTGCAGTTACTCTACCACCCAATTTTTCTGGTTATTCTGGCTATATTCAAAATTACATAAACCATAACCTTAAACCATTGGAAGCTCTTACAGACATTGGTATCAAATTCTTAAATCGTCTAACTACTGTATTAAGTACTGGTGTGACTTTAGGTTCACCGATTTTCTACTCAAACAATTGTGAGAATTTTAGTGGTTGTTCTAAAGAATTCCTTTTAGGATTAGTTGATGGCATAGCTAATATATCACAGTTAATAACTAAAATACCACTCATCGTCTACACTATAAGGAGGGTAAAACTGCCGACTACTATGAGTGAGGCTTATGAGTTAGCTAAGAGTTGGGGTGTTGGCGATGTTTTCAAAGAAGTGTTTAATTTGCTTTTAACTTACATGCCAGTGCTTTTAGGTGTTGAAAAGCAATTAGGTCATAGTATTGATGAGTTAGGTGATGAAGCTTACGATGTAATTGATGATGTTGTCAACGCTGGCACGTCTGCAGGTAAGAGTGTTGACGATATGGTTAATGAGGCTGTTAATAAGATAAAACAAATATTCAGTTGGCTATAAATAGTGTACATAGCAATTCAGACAAGCATCGTAGTTAGATAGGCATAAATTATTTTTTTAATTAACAATTGCAAGTTTATCCTGATTAAGAGAGCTAAACATGTTCTCGACAACTATGCACATCTAAGTATTCATAAATTTATAGCCTAAATTAGAAACTTAATTATGACTATTACACGAACTACATATGGATCAAATACAGCATTAAGCGCGTTAGGAGATCTTGCAGGAGAACTAGCATCAAGCATAGAATCCTTCACGAACTTGTTCACGTCACAATCAGCAGTATGCCAAGACTTAATGAAAACACAAATAACTGACGACACGTATAACTACCCAGCATTATCAGTGCCAGGAAGTTTAACAGAAAACGTGCCAGAGGACCTCCAAGCAATTGACATCATCCGCCACGGAATAATTGTAGAAGTAAAATTAGACGGCGAATACTACAAGAAATACAACAGAACCCTACAAAAAGCACACATCAAGCGACAAATCAACACAGCATACGTGTTCATAGGAAGCGTAACACCATACGGAGCCAGCAGAACACTACACATATACAAAAGATGGGTACCATTTTATACGCACGTTGGAGCAGATTTCTACAGTAAAAATGGTAACAAGATAATAGTAATACCAGTCACTAAAAAACTTAATTTTAGAAAAAAGAAAAAACTTAAGTTTAAAAAATGGTACAAACCAAACGGCGACCCAGGATGCAACTTAGGCATATTCGCACCAGACAACATACTTACAAGCCAATCTAAAGCACTAGTAGCTATGGCAAATTACGCAATTAACATGGCAACGTATTACCATTGGTTTTTCCGTCCAATATCTGATCCAGCTAACTTATTAGCTTTCAAATTTGGTGAAAAATATATAGTTGGATATGGGGTTGCTAAATCGTTATCTTTTCCACCCCCTATGTTATGGTATCCAGTGTTGCTTAATGCGCCATCATTCATTTCTAAGTTATTAAGCAATAATTATATTGCAGTTACTCTACCACCCAACTTCACTGATTACACTGGTTATGCTCAAGATTACATAAACCGTTATCTTAAACCATTGGAAGCCCTTGCAATGGGCCATATGGACTTCTTAGATCACCTAACTACTGCATTAGGTAGTGGTATCACTTTAGGTTCACCGATTTTCTACTCAAATAATTGTGAGACTTCTAGCAGTTGTTCTAAAGAATTCCTTTTAGGATTGGTTGATGGTATAGCTAATATATCGCAACCAACAAGTAAACCGCTTATTGTTTATACTATAAGGAGGGTAAAACTGCCGACTACTATGAGTGAGGCTTATGAGTTAGCTAAGAGTTGGGGTGTTGGTGATGTTTTTGACGAGGTGTTGGAGTCGCTTTTGACTTATATGCCAGTGTTTGTTGGTGTTGAAAAAGAATTTGGGTGTAGTATTGATGAGTTAGATACTGATTTGGGTATTGATGTGTATGAGATAGTTAATGATGTTGTTAATGCTGGTTTGTCTGCAGGTAAGAGTGTTGATGATATGGTTAATGAGGCTGTTAATAAGTTAAATAGAGTATCTGCTGGCTGTGATTAAGTTAAATAGAGTATCTACTAGTTGTCTGAAATAGTGTGTAGCGTTTATATAAGTGTCATGAAGTTAAAAAAATATGTATTTAACTGTCATCAAGGTAAGCTTTAATTAATGATGGTGAAGGACTAGAAATTTATGCTTTGGCTCGTTATGGATATGAGTTATTGAGTGAATGGGGTAAGTTTTCTTAAAATTGATGTTTTACTGTTGGTTTAAAAAGGTTTTTTTATATTCTGTTTTTATCTAAATAATTATAATTATAATAAAATTACTTTTATTAGAGATTGTGTTTGAAGAAGGGTGATTTTTATTAAGTTGTTGGTGGTTTTGTGTTTTATGTTTCAAACTATGGTGATTGGTGGGTATCCTTTAATGGTTTATGAGAAGGATGGTAAGAGATATGTATGGTTGGCTGGTTGTCCTCATAAGAGAAGACCTATAACTGCTGATGGTTTTAGGTTGGATGGTGATAATATAGTTTGTCCTTTTCATAAGGCTGTTTTTAGTCTTATTACTGGTGAGTTGGTTTCGCCTCCTATATCTAAGACTCCGTGTAATAATTGTAGGCTTATTAGGGCTTATATTGATGATGGGGTAAGGTTTGATGGAGAGGCTTTTGTTCCTAGAGAAAAGGGGTAAATTGATGAATAATTGTAAATGCTTATTTTTTAGTTGAAACAAGTTTTTTAATTATTTTTGGTGGATAGTTTGTGGAGGATCTGAAAATTGAGGTAATTCTCTAAATCAGAACTATTCGTAAAATAAGCGTTATGTATTCAAATGGTATACACTGGGTGGGAGTAAGGTTTGAGTTTTAGGAGTATATAATAAATATTCTTGGTGTTATTTGCAACATAGGAATTTTAGGTTTCCGTCTGTGTCTTTGAATTCTCTTATTTGGTATCCTAATTTTGTTATTAATTTTTTTATGTATTCTGCTAGTATTTGTTCTAGTGCTTGGTCTGGTTTGAATTTGAATGAGACTTGAATTTCTTCGCATATTCCTTCTTTTCTTGGGATTACTGTTGCTCCTGCTGTATGTAGGTTCAAGAATGTTTTTATTCCGTCGATTAGGTTTTTTGGAGTGTAGTTGGATAAGAAGGCGTCTATGAATTTTTCGTCGTATATGTTGTATTCTTTTATGTTTTCTTGTTGTATTGGTAAAATGTAGTAGCCTGTGCTTTTTAGGTTTTCTAAAATTTCTGCTAGGCTTAGAGATTGGAGGTCTTTGTTTGATATTAATGGGTAGATTTTTTCTAAGAGTTGGGATATGAATTCTCCTACGTCTTTTGCGTTTGTTTCGTTCTTATACTGTAGGTATAATTGTCGGTATTTGTTGAGTGTTTGGTCTTGTATTGGTACTAGTGTTCTGTTGAGCTTCAGTAGTGTCTTCTTCTTTTTTGGCATTTGGAGAGAAATATGATTGTATATTATAAAAATTTTTGGTTAAAAATATGTACAGAGTATTATGTTTTCTGATTTGTCAGTTATAATTTCTCTAATTTCTGCTTCTGGTAAAGTGTTTTTGATTGTTTCTTTTATTTCTTTTAATTTGTTAATAAATGATAAAGGTAGGACTAATGTTATTTGTTTTGTGTTTTTTGGTATTGCTAATTGGAAGAATTTTTGATAGTTGGTTATCATCGAGGTAGGCACTACGATTGTTTTTTTGCATTCGATTTGGCCATTTAAATTTTCTAGTATTTGCATTTCTGGTGTTTGTTGATCAGTCATTGGTATCACAGCTTATATAATTTTGTACTATGGGTTAAAAATTCTTTATAGAAATTAGTATAATTTCTTCTATATTTCTTTGGCTAAATATAAATAGGTAAGATTAAATTTTTCTAGACTGTTTTGTCATTAGTATTACTGTTAGCATTGCTGTTACTCCTATTAGTCCGCATATGGTAGAGTAAATGTATGATATTTGTGTGTTTATAACGAATAGGAATGCGAATACTACGCTTCCTAATATTCCTCCTAATGCTTTCCCTGTGTATAAAATTCCGCTGTTTACTGTGGAGAATCTTATTCCAAATATTTCTCCTGCTACGTTGAAGTAAAGTGTTATCATTGATCCTCCTGCAAATCCTATTAGTATTGTTGATTCTGGGATTAATCCTAAAAGTAAAAGTGCTGATCCTATGGTAAGTAGGGAGTTAAGGATGACTACTGTTTTGGTTATGCCTAAAGTGTCGGCTATTTTTCCGAATATTGGTCTTAGTCCTCCGCTTAATAGTGGAAAGATTGAGATAAGGATTACTACTTCTTGGTATGGTAATGTTTTTGCTATTATTGGTAGTTCTGATGACATCATTGTTAATGGGACTACTGCGCCTACGAAGGATAGGTAAATTAACCAAAATTTTAATGTGAGTATTGCTTGTTTTGGTGGTTGTCCTGCTAGGTTTTTAGGATATTCTGCGAATGACATTAAAGCGGGTAGTAGGATTATTTCTGTTAGTCCTATGATTAGTGTTACTGTTCTGAAGTTTTGTGCTTGTGATATGAATGGGTTTGCTATTGCTGAACCTAGTCCGAAGCCCATGGATACTATTCCCGTAGCTAAGGCCATTTTGTCTCTGAACCATTTCATTGCTAGGTTTGCTGATATTCCATATAGTATTCCTTCTCCTATACTTCCTATTGACCACGATATGAGGAAGAATATTAATGATGGAGAAAAGTATGTTCCTAGGAATCCTATTGCTGAAAGTATTCCTGAAATTATTCCTATTCCTCTTGGTCCATGTTTGTCTGCGAAGTGGCCTCCTATTGGTTGGAATGCTGATGAAAATATGGAAAAGAGTGTGAATCCTAAGGAGATTTGTACTATGCTTACGTCTAATCCTGATTTTAATAGTGGTTCTAGAGCGTTCCAAGAATATTGATATAATGAGTTGAAGCCCATAACTAGTAGTCCAATAGCTATGAACTTGCTTCTGTTCATAAACTTCTATTAAAAGTTCGATAATAAAAATTTGCATACCGTAACTTCAGTTTATATTGTCGACTATTATTAAATGTGTGCTAGCATTATATAGGTATAAATTCTTTTATTGTAGAAAAAGGAATCTTGTATAATTTAATCTATTTGCGTAGTATTATAGTGCTTCAAGAAATATTCTTTAGTTAGTGAATTGAAATAATGTTTTTCTCTATCTTAATTGTTTTATATTTTTATTATTATTTTATATAATAGTGTTATGGTAATTGTTAAAAGTAAGTTAATACATTTATACTTATGGCACTGGTAAAACCTTTAGTTTTAGGTAATGTTAAGAGGCTTTTCAAAGGTATGGGTTATAAGAAGTTGCCTTTGATTGCTGGTCACAAATTGCTTTATACTTGTAATTTAAGATGCAAAATGTGTCCTTTCTGGAGGAGGAAGGATGAAAAATTACTTTCTATAGATGAGGAGGTAAAAATTATGGATTCTTTAAAGAATGCTGGTGTTTTATTTTTAGGTTTTGAGGGAGGAGAGCCTTTGCTTAGAAGTGATATTGATCAGATTCTTATGGAATCTAATAAGAGGTTTCATACTTCGCTCGTAAGTAATGGGTGGTTATTGAAGGATAAAGTAAAAAAGATTGAGGATTATGTTGATCATGTTTTTGTTTCTCTGGATGGTATTGGGGATGTTCACGATAGTATAAGGGGTGTTAAAGGTTCTTTTGAAAGGGCTGTAAATTCAATTAAGGAATGTAAGGCTAGGGGTTTAGATACTTCTATAAGTTTTACTTTAACTAAGGATAATTTGAATGAAGCTTTAGATATGGTTAGATTAGCTGAAAAGCTTGGTGTTACAATAAATATTCAGGTCGCCTATGATTATTCTACTGCAGAGAGAATGTCTCCGGAAAGGGAGAAGTTAAGAGAAATTTTGGTGGCTTATAGTAAAATGAAGGAGGGAAAGGAGGGAAGGTATATAATTAATTCGAAGGATTACTTTATTGCTATTCTGAATTCTTGGTATGGAAATTTACCTTGGATATGTAAGCCATGGATTACGATTAATATTGACCCGCAGGGAAGGATTGTTCTACCTTGTTATACTTTGTCTGAGTATTCTGGGAGTAAAAAGGTATGGGAGGTTGATATTATAAAGATATGGGAGGAATTTGATTGGGAAAAATATTATTCTTGTAATAAGTGTGCTTTGAGTTGTTATTTAGAGCCTTCTTTATTTAGCTGGAAAAATACTGGATTAGTTAAGGAAAGAATTATAGAACCAATGATAAATATGATAGGGCATTGATAGTTTTTGTGTTTTTTATTATTATCGAATCTCTTAAATTTTTCTATCTCGAAATATAAAGTTATTAAAAAAGCGGGTAGGCCTCTGCGGGTGAGGGGATTTGAACCCCTGATGGCCTACGCCAGCGGATCTTGAGTCCGCCCCCTTCGTCCGCTCGGGCACACCCGCATTTTCATTATTTTATTTTGTGAATAAAAGGGTTTTTGTTGTGTTTTTGGTTAAAAGCTATCTAGGTATACGCGAATTAGTTAGAAATTTCCCTTAAATGTTTCTTTCACAATTGTATCATTTTAAGAAAACTTACTTAATGAGCGCAACTCAACTTGTGAATTATATTTTCTGTTTATGCGATTAAACAAAGAGCTGTAGGTATAAGTTTTAAAAATATGATGAAAATTAGTGTTGATAATTTTTCTACATTTTCTTTAGAACTAATGATGTTAGTGTTGATGCTACTCCTTTTACTGATCTTATGTTTTCTACTATTGTGTTTAGTTCTGTAGTGTCTTTTGCTTCTATTTTTGCTATTATGTCATAATCTCCTGAGATTTCCATTACTTCTTTTACGCCTTGGATTACTGATAATCTTCTGGTTACTGCTGTTGTGTAGATGTTTGAGTCGCATTTTATTGAGATTATGCCTTCGATTTTTTCTGGTGGTCTTGGTTTTAGTATTTTTCCTGTTACATCTTCTGCTATTTCTAGTAAATCTACGTCTCTGTAGAATCTTACTGATGGGTTTGATTTAATTTTTGCTAATACTTGTTCTAATTCTTCTTCTGTTAAGTTTACTCCTAATCTTTCGAATCTGTCTTTTAGTGCGTGTTTTCCTGTGTATTTATCTATAACGTAGTCTCTTGTTCTTCCGAAGGTTTCTGGTGGCATGAATTCGTAGCTTCTGGGATCGTTTAGTATTCCTTGAACGTGAATTCCTGCTTTGTGTATAAATGCGTAGTCTCCAGTTATTGGGAAGTTTGGTGGTGTTGGTATTCCGCTATATTTTTCTACTAGGCTAGAAATTTTTGGTAGTAGTTCTAATTTTACTACGTCTATATTGAAGTGGTATTTTAGTGCTGCTGCTACGGTTTGTAGTGGTGTTATTCCTACTCTTTCTCCTAATCCGTTTACTGTTGTATGTATTATTGTTGCGCCTCCTTCTACAGCAGCTAATGAGTTTGCTACTGCTAATCCTAAATCGTTATGTGCATGGATATCGTATTCTACTTCTGGTACTTGTTGTGTAAGATATGAGAATAGTTCTCTGGTTTTTTGAGGGTAAAGTATTCCTACTGTATCTGCTATTCCTATTCTGTCTGCTCCTGCGTCTCTTGCCGTTTTTATCACTTCTACTAAGTATTGTAGGTCTGCTCTGGTTGCGTCTTCTGCTGTGAATCTTATTTTTAGTCCGTGTGATTTTGCGTATGATATCATTTCGGCTATTATTTGTAGTGCTTCTTCTCTGGTGTTTTTTGTTTTTGCTTTCAAATGTATGTCGCTTATTCCGTAAAATATTGCTATTCTGTCTGCTTCTATTTCTGCTACTGTTTCTATGTCTTTTTTTACTGCTCTGCTATGGCCTAATATTTCTGATGTTATTTCTCCTTCTTTTTTTAGTTTGATTATTCTTTTTATTCCTTCGTAAATGTCCGGTGAGACTGCCGGATGTCCTGCTTCTATCATTGATACTCCTAATTGTGAGAGTGTTTTTGCTATTTCTACTCTTTGTTCTACTGTAAATACTACGCCTGGTGTTTGTTCTCCTTCTCTTAAAGTTGAGTCTAATATTCCTACTTTCAAGATTGCACCTATTAGTGTAGGTATAGTTAGTCTAATAATAAGTTGTATGTAAAAGAGTGGTTCTATTTTCGTACTAAGAAAGAGTGTTTAGTATTAATTCGTTAATGTTTTCTATGCCTAATTTAGGTGAGTATTTTTCTATAATGGTGGAAATTATGGTAAATAGGTCTTTGTTTTTTGTTATTTCGTCTATGCTGTTGGCGTATGCAAAGATTATTGCTGATTTTAATGTTGTACCGTGTTCTATGTTTTCTTGTATTTCGTCTAGAATTTTGCTTAATGTGGATATGGATATTTTTCCTTTATATTTTCTTAGTTCTATGAATTCTTGTTGGTCTAATATTGACAAGTTTCTCACTCTGGATTTATTATTGTTGATATTTCGTTTCCTTGTATTATATTTTTTAGCTTTGATAGTCTTTTATGATTCATTACTATTACTTTAATTTTTGATCTTTGTATTACTTTTATTGCCATTGGATCGAGTAGCTCGTATGTGCCTGCTTTTACTGATTGGGATCTTTCTAAGATAGTTTGTAATTCTGCTGTTGTGGTTGTTTGTAATAGTTTTGCATCTTTATATATTCTAGGATCTTTATCGTATACTCCGTCTACGTTTGTTGCTATAATTAAAAGGTCTGCGTTTGATGCTTCTGCTGTGAGTGCTGCTACTGCTGCTGTTGATTGGCCTGGCTGGAATCCTCCTGTTACTACTACTTTTCCATATGACCATGCTTGTATGAATTCTTCTAGGCTTTCTGGAACTTTTGGATATGCTATGTCTCCTAAAGTGAATGTTACTAAGTATGCGTTTAGTCTTGATGTCCATATTCCTAGTAGGTCTAAGTATGCTTCGTTTGCTCCTAATTGTCTTGCTTTTTCTATGTATTTTCTTGCTGTGTTTCCTCCTCCTGTGACTATTCCTATTCTATAATTTTCTTCTGATAAGGAGATGATTGATTGTTTCAATGTTAATAAAGTAGAAATGTCATCTTCGTCAAAAATTTTTCCTGTTATCTTTAAAATGATTTTCATCAATATGAGAAAAAGTTTTATGGTAAAAAAGTTAAATCTGATAGTCATCTGGTAGTTTGTGTCTGAAGTATTTTCCTGTTTCTGGGTCTTTAAATAATCCTATTTTTACTCCTTTTCTTCCTTTAGGAGCTAGTGACCATACTTTTTCTGGTGTTAATTCTGCTTCTTTTCCGCTAGGAGTTTTTACTTTTACAGCTTTTTTAGAGCTCATCTTATTTTAATGTTGATGGATTCAGATTAAAAACCTTTCCATGACTGTTCTAATGGATAATACCATGAGTCCTTTAATGACTGATGTTGAAGGATTGCCTTAATGTATTACAAGGCATTCGTATTACCTCCATCTAGTAAGATGTAACTTCCTGTTAAATAGTCAGAGTTGTACAGGAATAATACTAGGTTTCCTATGTCTTTTTCTGGATCTCCTATTCTTCCTATTGGTATTCTATCTAGTACTTCTTCTTTCCAGACTTGTTCGAATGTTTTTTGTCTTTTTTCTGATAATCTTTTGATTCCTTTTTTTGCTCCTTCTGTGTTGAAACTACCTAGGAGTATTGTGTTGAATGTTATTCCGTATTTGCTGTAGTCTTTTGTTAGTATTTTTGTTAGTTGGAGTAATGGTGCTCTGGCTACGTCTGCTAGGACGAATATTGATTGTGGTTCTTTTACTGTCCAGGATGAAAGGTAGATTATTCTTCCGAATTTTTGTTTTATCATATGGGGTAAAACTAGTTTGGTTAGTTTTATTGCGCTTAGTAAGTATAATTTTACTGCATATTCCCAGTCTTCGTCTGTTGTTTCTTCAAATGTTATTGGTTCTCTTGGTGGATTTCCTGTGTTTAAAACTAGTAAGTCTATTTTACCTAATTTTTCTAAGGTAAAGTTAACTAGTTTTTCTAATGATTCTGGTTTTGTTAGGTCAGAAGTTGTTCCCCATATTGCTGGATTTATTTTTCTTAATTCTTGTAATGTTTGTTGTATTTTATTTTCTGATCTAGATGTTATTACTAGGGAAAAGCTTTGTTTTGCTAATGCTTTTGCTATTCCTTTTCCGATGCCTTCTGTTGATGCTGTTATTAATGCATGCATAATTTTTAATGAGTTTTATAGGATAAATTTTCATGGAATTTACTGTTTATCATAATTCTTTTGAGGTTTTAGGAGGTAGTGAAAGGGTAGCGGTTAGTGTTATCAATGTTCTGAAGTATTTGGGTTATAAGGTAAAGCTGGTAACTTTATATATTGATAAAGAGAAGGTGAGGAAGTGGGATGAGCATTTTGTTGATCCAGATGAGATAGTTGTAAAGAGTTTTCCTGTAAAGTTTGGCTTGTATAAGGCTTTGTATTTGTCTCTAAATAGTAAGCCTGGAAATTCAATTAGCACTATTGGAGACATAACATTTTGTGATTATAGCTATATTCATTTTCCTTGGTCTTTGACTGATAATCTTAGGAGAATGGGTTTTTCTGAATATGATTATTCTAGGGGTAAAATGAGGATTTATTATTTGCCTTATAAGTATACTTATAAACTATTTTTTAGGAAAAGTAAAAGTAGGCTTTTGGCTAACTCTTCGTGGACTGGAAAAATTTTGGAGCTTTCTGGATATTCTTATACTGTTTTATATCCTCCTGTTAATGTTGAAAAGTTTATTAATATTAAGTCCAAGGAGAGGAATCCTAAATTAGTTGTAAGTGTTAGTAGGATTTCTCCTGAGAAAAATTTAGAGAATTTGTTTTATGTTGCTAAAAAGTTGAAAGATTATGAGTTTATTCTTTTGGGTTCTTCTGGTAGAAGTAAGAAATACTATGAATATGTTATTAAGGAGGCTGAAAATCTTGGTAATGTTAGAGTTATTTCTGATTTTTCTGATGATATTCTTTTGAAGTATTTTTCTGAGGCAAAGGTTTATTTTCATCCTAAGGTTAATGAGCATTTTGGAATTTCTGTTGTTGAAGCTATTGCTTCTGGCCTGGTTCCTGTGGTTCATAAGAGTGGTGGTGCGTGGTTTGATATTGTAAAAGAAGGTAAGTATGGTTTAGGATATAGTAGTGGTGATGAGGCTGTTAATGCTATATTGGAAGGTAGTAAGTATGAGAATGATTTTAGGGATGTTTCTAATGATTTTTCTTTTGAAAGATTTAGGGATAGGTTTTCTTCTATTTTAAGATAGTTTTTTGAATAATTCTACTATTGCTATGTAGTCTGTTTCTGAATATCCTAAGGCTTCTAACATTCTGTAAAATTGTAATGCTAAGGATGACATTGGTGTTATAGCTTTAATATTTTGTGATTCTTTTTGTATTATTTCTAAGTCTTTTCTCATATGTTTTGTGGCGAATTGTGTTGAGTAATCTTCTGATAAGATTTTTGGGATTTTTATTTCTGTTGTTGGTGATTTTGCACTACTTAATTCTGCTAATATTTTTGCTACGTTTTCTTTTGGTAGTCCGCTTTTTATTCCAAAATTGTATGCTTCTGCTATTGCTGTAGCGTATGCTCCTAGTAGTAAGTTGTTTACTAGTTTTGCGTATAATCCTGAGCCGTTTTCTCCCATATATACTATTGTTGATGCTGTAGAAGATAGGATTTCTTTGATTTTTTCAAAGTATTCTTTTGGGCCTCCTATCATTACTGTTAGTTTTTTCTGTTCTACAAATACTGATGTTCCTATTACTGGCGCGTCTAACATTACTCCTCCTGCTTCTTTTATTTTGTTTGCTAATAGTATGCTTAAAGATGGTGATATTGTTGACATATCTACGAGTATTTTGTCTTTCATTTTAGGAATTATTTTTGTTATTACTGATGATACTGCATTATCGTCTGCTAGCATTGATATTATTATTTCTGAATTTTCTGCTACTTCTTCTGGTGTTTTTGCATAATTAACTTTGAATTCTTGTGAGAATTTTTGTGCTTTTTCCAATGTTCTATCATATACTATGTTTAATTTTTGAGCTTTAGATAAATTTGCTCCTATTCTCCAACCCATTACTCCTAAGCCGATTAGGCCTATTTTTGTCATAGATTTAGTTTGGTTTCTAAGTTTTTGTGTTTACCTTCAGAAGAGATAAGATCTATTGATATTATTTCACCATTAATATCTTTTAGTTTGTTTTTTAGGTCTTCAAAGTTTTCGGCGTTAATAATTTTTTGATATATATTGTTGTAAATTCTTTCTGAGTCTTTTTGTTCTGTTTCTGAATAATATAGTATTTTATATGTTCTCTTGATTGGTTTTGTAGACATTATGAAGGAAATTTCTCTTCCCGATATCTCGTGTATTTTTTTCATGAAATAGCCTTTTGTTTGTATTTTTTCTTTATCTATATCTAAAATTATTGGGTATTCGTCTAATATTCTAACTTCTGATGGTTCTGTGAATGGTATCATAATTTGGGCATTTATTGAATTCTCTAATGAGTTGTCTGAATACCAGGATGATAGTGTTACTCTTCTGCTTAGTCTGTTATATACGTATAATATTCTTGTCTTTTTTGATATTGTATAGATGTTTTTTGTATCTAAATCGTAAACTATTTCTATGTCTGGATTGTCTATGCCTGGGGAGTATCCGTTATTTGCCAGTTGTTTTCCTACTTCTCTTTTTATTTCGTTTCTCATACTTTCGTAATAAATTAGACCGTTTTCAAAAACAAAGTTTTTTTCTAATTCTTTTATTTGATCTGATAGTTTTACACCTAAGACATATTTTATTTCTTTTTTATTTTCTTCTGATAGTTTTTTTAAAAGAGTTAGAGCTTTTTTATAAAAATCTTCTTTTATTTCTTCTATTTCTGAATTGCATAAATAACATGTTCTTTGTTGAAATTCTTCTGATGTAAAGTATATTTCGTGAATTCCAGAGTAGTCTTTTCCTATATTGTAAAGGATGTCTTTTATTTGTGATAAGTCTTCTAATTGGTGATCTTTTATTTTTTTATCTAAGTATAAAATTAATGAGATTTTTATTGCTTTTCCTCTTTCTTTGTTTTCTAGTTTATACCCTAATCTTGCAAAGCATCTTCCTAAGCAACTATCACATAATGGGTATTTAGAAAGTAGGTCATATGCCTTGTCCAGGAAGTTGTCCGCCGAATAGTTTTTCAACGTCTTTTTTCCTCCTTTTGAGCATTTTTATTGTTTTCTGCATTAAGTTAAAATGATCTACCAATTCTTTTACGTCTTCAGGTCTTGTACCTGAACCTAATGCTATTCTTCTCATTCTAGATTTGTCTATTATAGATGGATTATCTAATTCTTCATACGTCATTGAATTCATTATAGCTAACCATTTTTTCATTTTTTCTTCTCCTATTTTTAGTTGGTCTTCTGGTATCTGTCCTAACATGCCTATGCCTGGCATTAATTGAAAGATCTTTGATAATGGACCCATCTTTCTTAATGCTATCATTTGATTATATAAGTCTCTAAATGTTAGTTTTCCTTTTCCAGTTATTACTTCCTCCATCTTTTTTTGCACTTTATCGTAATTTTCTACTTCTTGGAATTTTTCTATAATCGCTTCAACATCTCCCATACCCAGAATTCTTGCTACGAATCTTCTAGGATTAAATACTTCTAATTCATCTATTTTTTCACCAGTTCCTATAAATTTTATAGTAGCACCAGTTGCTGCAACTGCTGATAATGCTCCGCCTCCTTTTGCAGTTCCGTCCATTTTTGTTATTATTATAGTTCCTATTTTTGTCGCTTGATTAAATCTTGATGCTAAATCATAGGCTTTTTGCCCTAATGATGCATCTATAACTAGGGTTACTTCGTCTGGATTTATTGCGTCGTAAATATTTTTCATTTCTTCAAGTAATTTTACTTCTTCTCCGTATCCGTGTCTTCCTGCTGTATCTACTATGATTATTTCTGCCTTCTCGCCAAGGAATTTTTCTACTCCTCTTTTTGCTATTCCTACTGCATCGTTAGAATTTGGTTCTCCATAAACTGGTACTTGTATCTGATCTCCTATTTGTTTTAATTGTTCTAATGCAGCTGGCCTATAAACGTCTGCTCCTACTAATCCTACTTTAAATCCTTTTTTCTTATAGAAATATGCTAATTTTCCTGCTGTTGTTGTTTTTCCTGTTCCTTGTACTCCTACTAACATTATTACGTATGGTATTTTTTCTGGAGTTACTTTTGGTTCTTTGTCTCCTCCAAATAGGTTTGAAAGCTCGTCATAAACTATTTTTATGAACCATTCTCTTCTTTCTATCGATGATGGTGGTTTCTCATTTTTTAGTCTTTCTTTTATTTTATTTGTAAGGGATAGAACGAGCTTAACTTGAACATCTGAGGAAATTAATGCTTTTTGTAATTCTTTTATGAAATCATCTACTGCTTTATCATAAGAAGATGAACCAGTTAAAAATTTTCTTACACTGTCTTTTAAATTATCTAATACCAATTTACTTTACCCTTACAATTTTATTTCTCCCCATTATTGTCCAATATTCTACTTCTGCACCTTGCCTTATTTTGCTTGCTAAATCTTCTTCTGTAGGTTTTTCCATATCGAATGTTTCGTAAGTATTAAGGTCCATTACTTGAATTTTATTTCCCATATCTGCTAATATTTGACCTACATGTTTTTCAATTATTGGTATTTCTACTTGATCATCAACTGGTGCCATGAGTGTCTTTTTTGCTCCTGAAAAAATGCTTACTGCTACTACGTTAGCTTTAGCTGCACCATGTTTTCCGGTTTTTGCTTTTGATATTTCGACTACTCTACAAGGTTCTCCATCTATTATGATATAATTTCCTTCTTTTAACTCGCCTATTTTCGCGTAGTTTACACTCATAATTATCTGTTTGAAGATTTGATAAGATATTTTTAACTCTTATGCTCCGAGCTTTGGCCCTTCATCATTTATCAGTCGAAATACTTCTTCACAGCAATCTTATTAATGTAAAATCAGTTTATAATAATTATGGTTTGGAAAGTTAAATGTACTTCATGTGGTACTGAAAGATTGCTTAATATTAGCTTTGATATAGGAAGGCAAAAGTCTATTTACCTTTACTGTGATGTGTGTAAGAAAAATACTTTTAATGAGATTTTAGGATATATAGAAGTGAATGAAGAACCCTAAGAATTTGATCTGATGAAATAACCTGTCTCGTCTGATTTAACTTAGGAAGTCTGATGTGCTAATTTTTTCTGGTAGATATTGAAATGCAAGGAATTTGAGTCCTTTGCTTGCCATTGCTTCTATTTCTAGTTTTGCTTTCTTTTGTAAGAATGTAGAAATTTCTTCTTGCCATGCTTTAGTTTTGAACCATTCATAATTCTTTATTTCTAGTGCTCTTTTTACGTCAGTATCTTTTGCTTTTATTATGAAGTTTCTCCTTTCTATATCGTTTAAGTATGGTTTTTTCTTATTTGTACCAAAAATATCTCCCATTGATACTCCTAAGAATCTTGCGTTTGGTGTCGCTAATCTTTCGCTTTCATATGAGAGATTTATAGAACCTATTCTGAATACGCTATAAATGTACCATCCATAAGGATCTGCATCAGTTAAAATATAAACTGGAAGTTTTAATTCTTCGTTTAGTCTTCTTACGAATCTTCTTGTTGCTCTATCTGGTTGTCCTGCACTAGTAATTAATATTGCGTTATATTTTCTCCAATATCCTTCTCTATGTAATTGCTGGAATACAGCATCTTTCTCTACTACTAATACGAAGTCAGCTTTTACGTCGACAATATCTATAAGATCTGGTGTAGGTTCTATTGAATATGCTCCATGACCCATTTTGCTTAAGTCTATAACATCATTTCCGCTTCTTAATCTCATATCTCCTACTACTTTTCCTTTTTCTTTGCTAAGAATTAGCATATCTTCTCTAAGTAGTGAAGTTAATACTTCTATATCTACTATTACTGAGTCTGACTCTTTTTGTTCATCCCATGTGTTTTCTTCAT
Organism: Acidianus manzaensis; assembly: GCF_002116695.1. Lineage (NCBI taxonomy): Archaea > Thermoproteati > Thermoproteota > Thermoprotei > Sulfolobales > Sulfolobaceae > Acidianus > Acidianus manzaensis. The sequence continues at coordinate 2,215,971 of NZ_CP020477.1, read as the reverse complement.
ATGCCTTTCCGTTTGGAGCTTTTAGTACTATTGAATGTTTTCCTCTATAATATAAATCACGTATTGTTGGATATTCGTTGTTTACTAGCGCATCATAAATTATGCTACCCATTAATGTAGTTTGCATGAATCTTTTTGCTTCGTTTAAATCAAGGAAATGTCTTTTTATTTTATTTTCTCCTAATAGTAGGAGTTTTCTTTTTTCGTCATATACTGTATTGGTTAATGTTCTTTTAGGTATTTCAAGGACTAATGGCTCTCCTTTATTTATTTGATCTAATAGTGTAAGAAATTTAGTCTTTAGGATTTCTGCTGCTCTTTGTCTTGCTTCTTTATCTACTTTTGAAATGAATTCGCTCATGTAGCCTCTACCTTATATAATTTATATTCTTCTGAATCTTTAATATCTAATCTGCTTTTTATCATGTCGAATAGTTTTTCTTGGATTTCGTTTTGAACTTTTATTGCTTTTTCTTTGTCGTCATTAGTAGCAAATATCGATAGGCTTCTTGCTACTTCTGGTATGTATTTGAGATATGTAAGCATTCTCTTTTTTGCTTCTTCTTCTTTTCTTTTCTCTACCATGAATACTCTTAGTTTTCTTGCTACTTCCATTACTCCGTTTCTTATTTCTTTTTCAATTTCTTCCACATCTGCTATGCTTTCTTTTCCTGCACTTTTATAAGGTACTTTTGTGCTACAAAGATGTACCATTACTACTAATGGTTTCATATCCTCTTCTATTCCGTATCTTTTCCAATCTGTTTCTTCTACTACTTTCCATATGACATCTGATTTTTCATCATATATTAGTGGTATTTTATTAGCGTATCTCAAAACTAGTGGTTCTTCTGATGGTTGAATCTGTCCTCCATATGCTATTCCTACTTCTACTATAAATGGATGACCTTGATATGCTTTAGGTTTTCTTGTTATAGCTGAAACAAATTCGGGATTAAACATGTTTTTTAGGCTAAGTTCTATCAAGTCTGAGCCTATTACTGATAATGCTTCTGGAGAAGGTGGTCTAAATCCTTCAAATTTTTTCATTGCTTCTGTTAGCCTTGATAGCTCTTCATCTTTTAATGTTGTTATTCTTTTATCTGGATCTATCTTTGCCATTTCTAGGATTTTTACTGCTGTAACGTCACCAACACTTTGGAATTCTTTTGTTAAGAAATCCTTAATTGCATAATCATTTTTTTGTTTTGAAATCATATTTTTTAATAACTCAATATCAACTCCATAAGGATGTGGTTTTACTTCTTCTGGCGGTTCTGGTATTTTTGTTGTTAATCTTTTATAATAAATTACGTTACCTTCTGGATCTTTAAATGTGAATTCTGCGTAAGGTGCTACAATGTAAGTTCTCTTTATGTATTCATAAATTCTTGATTTAGCTCTTTGCCAATCTCCTAATAAATACAAAGAAACTGAAGTTCCATGATATCCTTTATCGTTCAGAGCTGAAGATCTTTCATAAATTATAGGTTCGTTCTTAGCTACATCAATTTTTAGTTTGAAGAAATAAATTCGTTTTGATCCAAGAGGAGATGTAGTTATTTCTACTGGCCTTTCTTGATACATCTGGCTATAAAGTACTGCCGCCTTTACTCCCAAACCGTACATTCCTCTAGTTTGTCTTATAACATATTTTGAACTATACAGTACTCTACCAAAAGCTTCTGGAACTATATGTGGTGGTATTCCTATTCCATTATCTTCTACAGTTATTTTATAAATTTGTTTTTGTTGATCAATTAAATCTATAGTAATTTTTATTGAAGGTAAAATTTCATGAACGTCTGTTGCATCAAGGGAGTTTTCTATCATCTCCCTCAATGTTTGGTACATTGCTCTTGCAGGATTTGAGAATCCTGCTAATTCGGGATTTCTTTTAAAAAACTCAGCTGGAGAAATGCTAGCAAACTTCTCAGACATAATTATTCACTGCAGATATAATACTAAGGAAATTAGCTTAATAAAGATGAAGCCAAAAGAGGTAGTATTATAGTAGCATCGCCATAAATTACTACGTTTTCTGAATGTTCCTTTATTTTGTTCCATGAAATAGCTTCTCTTGGCTTGGCTCCGCTTAAGCTTCCGTCATATTCTTGAGCTGTTGTTAAGTATACTGTATAATCTAAACCGTCTTTGAATTGATTCCACCAAATCGTATGATGCTTGCTAATTCCTCCTCCTATTATTAAAGCTCCAGATTCCTTACAAGTAAAGACTAGATCTTTCACTAATCTCATATCTTCGAATAAGTTTATTCTTAAACCATTAAATTGGGATCGTATAAATAGATTAGTCCCAAAGCTACCATCAACTATACCAGGTACAATTATAGGTACTTTCTTTTCATATGCTGCTCTAAGAATTGAGTTTTTATCATTTATCCTTTTTCCGAATTCCCATAATAGTTCGTATACCGGCCATTCTTTTTTCTCTTTTACAACCTCATCAATAACTTTTCTTACTACATCTTCTACAACTTTTCCGTAAGATTCAAAAGGAATTATGATATTTCCTAGCCTATGTATTTGTAATTCTCTAAGCATATCGTCGTCATAATCAAATGATCCCTTATAATATGTACCTCCGTTACTTCTTGCTATGTCGTGATCAATTGTACCTCCAGTAGTAATAACAACGTTAAAATATCCTTTTGAGATTAAATCAGCAAATAATCCCCTAAGACCTGTAGATACTAGATTAGCAGTAAATGAAATGAATCTTAGATCTGCATTTTTTTGCATATTAGCGAGTATTTTTTCTGCTCTTGTTAGAGCTTCTGCTGAAAAACCATATATTTTTTCGTATATATTTAGATATTTATTAAGACCTTTAATATCATCTAAATTTATATCTTGAACTGGTTCTTTAAGCAAATCTTCTCTTTTCATTTTCTCTAACCTTTTGTTACACCTATAGGTTTTAATCTTACTACTAATTTTGCTATCTTAGCTTCATTTGCTACTCTAGCTACTCTATCAACATCCTTATATGCACCGGGAGCTTCCTCTGCTATAACCCTTTTTGTTGTAGCTCTTATTACGATCCCTTTTTCTTCAAGGTTTTCTACTACATTATTTACTGGATAGCTTCTTACTGCTGCCTCTCTGGACATCCATCTACCTGCGCCGTGAGGAGCGGTATACCACGTTCTTCTTCCTTCTGGTATACCTGCCATAACATAACTTGCAGTACCCATGCTACCAGGAATTAAAACTACTTGGCCAGTGTTTCTATGATCTGCTGGTATTTCTGGACTTCCAGGTGGAAATGCTCTAGTAGCACCTTTTCTATGAACTAACACTTTTTTCCTTTTTCCTTCAATGTCATACTCTTCTATTTTGGCTATATTATGAGCTACGTCATAAATTATATGTAGATCTAATTTTTCGGGATCTGTATGGAATACATTCCCAAAGCTTTCTCTTACCCAATGAGTTATTAATTGCCTATTACTCCATGCAAAGTTTGCTCCAGAAACCATCGCATGAAAATAATCTTGACCTTCTCTGCTAGTAAATGGAATTGCTGCTAATTCTCTGTCAGGTACTGTTATATTATATTTTTTCATTGCTCTTTCCATAATCTGTAAATAATCACTAGCTACTTGATGACCTAATCCTCTTGAACCTGTATGTATCATTACCATTACTTGTCCTTCATGCGTGATTCCTATAGCTTTAGCTATTCTTTCATCATAAATTTTATCCACTATTTGTATTTCTAAGAAATGATTTCCTGCTCCTAATGTACCTAATTGTGATTGACCTCTTTTTTTAGCTACACTACTTACTTTATCTGGTTCTGCTAAATTCCAGCTTCCATTTTGTTCTATATGATCCATATCTTCTGTCCAGCCATAGCCTTTATCTACTGCCCACTTTACACCTTCTGCTAAGACGTTATCAAGTTCTTGTGTAGTTAATTTTACTCTTCCTTCACTACCTACTCCGCTTGGAACGTTTTTATGCAGTTCCTCTACTAATTCTTTTATTTTTGGTTTTACATTTTCAAAATCTAGATTTGTCCTTAGTAATCTTACTCCACAATTTATATCATAGCCTATTCCGCCTGGACTCACTACTCCACCTTCATCTATTGAAGTAGCAGCTATTCCGCCTATAGGAAAGCCATATCCTTGATGTCCGTCTGGTAGGACATATACACCTTCTTGAACACCGGGAAGACAAGCAACGTTAGTAGCTTGTTTTAATGTAAGATCTTGTTTCATTTTATCAATAAGTACGTCATCAGCAAAGACTGTTACTGGAACTCTCATACAAGGTTGGACATCTTTATCTATTCTCCACTCGTAAGAATTGACTCTCTTTACGTTTATATTCATGACTGTCCAAAGTTTGTTAAATGTTTTTTAATTAATAAAACTGTTTTATATGAGATGAAGACTGTGGCGGACCCTGATTTAATGATGAGCTGAACTACTCAGATCTTCTTTTTTGCTTTTTCTTTTCTTTCTTTGTCTAAGTCTTCGTATTTTCTATATATTTGTCTTAAAGAAGAAGAAATACAATCTTTATCTGAATTTTCTAATACTTCTCTAAAGAATTTATAAGCACATGCTTTATTGTGAAAATATAATTTTCTATCAGCTAATGTGAGTATTATTCCTTGACCGTTGTAGAATGTCTTTCCACACGTAAGACATTCGTATTTTTCTTGCATAACCTTGATAGTAGATTTTAAATTTTTAAAAATAACTGAAACAGTTGCTTTCACAATGGCATATACTAATACGGTGAAAAATGAATGGCAACATTGAATAGAAGACTAGTAGACCTAATGAAGGAAAAAAACTGGAAAGGAATGACTGAAGTTCAACAAAAAGCTTTGAACCCTATTCTAAGCGGTAAAAATACTCTAATAATTGCTCCAACTGGTTTTGGAAAGACTGAAGCAGCATTATTACCAGTGCTTAGTAGTATGCTAGATAATGATGTTAAACCAGTAGCTGTTTTGTATATAACTCCTCTAAAGGCTTTGATAAATGATTTAACTTTAAGAATTGAGTGGTGGGCTAGTAAATTAAATTATTACGTTAATAGGAAGCATGGAGAAGTTCCTCAAAAAGAGAAGAATCTACGATTAAAAAGAGTTCCGCATATTTTAGTTACTACTCCAGAAGGATTAGAAATTGATTTAGACTGGGCTACTAAATTTAGAGAAAATTATAAGAATATTAGATGGGTTATAGTAGATGAAATTCATGAGCTTATAGGATCAAAAAGAGGTGTTCAGTTATCAATTTTGCTGGAAAGGCTGAAGGATTTCTCTAACTATGATTTTCAACGTATTGGATTATCTGCTACTATTCAAGACGAAGATTTGGTGTCTTCTTTCTTATTTGGATCTTCAAATAGGGAATCGGAAATAGTTAGAATTAAGGATAAAAAGGTATTTGAGTTAAATATTGTTAAATTAAATTCTAGTTCTGATGTTTGGAAAGATGCAGCTAAATATATTGTAAATTCTGCTGAAAAGCCTACTTTAATATTTACTAATTCTAGATTCTTAACAGAGAGATTACATGAAGAGTTAGAAGAATATAGTGACGAATTTTTTGTTCATCATTCTTCAATTTCTAGGGAAGGAAAAAGTTTAGTTGAAGATAATCTGAGAAATGGTAAAGCTAAAGGAGTAATTTGTACTAAAACTTTAGAGCTTGGAATAGATATAGGTGATATTAAAAAAATTATAATGTTTAGACCTCCTTCTTCTGTTTCTTCTTTTTTACAAAGATTGGGGAGAAGTGGACATAATATTCTTGGAATAGCGAAAGGGGAGATAATTTGTTTATATGATTTTGATGTTTTGGAAGCATATGCTATTAGATCTTTAGCTAAAAAGGGGAAAGTAGAAAAAACGTCAATATGTAGGCCTTTAGATGTTGCTAGTAGAGAAATTTTAGGAATTATTTTACAATATGGAGAAATAGAAAAGAGTAAGGTTTTCAAAATTATTACTTCTTCCTATTCATTTAGGGATTTATCTGAGGAGTCTTTTGATGAACTTATTAATTATTTAAGTAAGAATAATTTAGTTACAATAAATGGAGATAAACTTTCTATTGGTAAGTTCTTTTTCAAGTTGTGGAATTTTAACAAGAATAGGAATTATTCATGGTCTAGAAACTTTTCTGAGTTTTTCTCATTAATAAATAATAATGATACTTTCCTACTAAGGTGGAAGGATAAAAATATTGGAGAAATAGATGCTATATATGTTTATAAGCATATAAGATCTGGTGACACGATAAGGATAGGAGGTAAATTATGGAAGATAAGTAAAATTAATACTAATACTATGTCAATAGATGTTATACCTTCAGATGGTGGAGAGGGAGAGATTCCAGTATGGAGAGGAGATGGTATTTCAAAATCTTACTTAATTCCTAAAGAAATAGAGAAATTATTAAAATCTAGAGAATCAAGTATTGCAGATATAAAGAAAATCTTAGAAAAATATAAATCTAGAAATTTACCTTTACCTTCATCTAATGTTATCACAGTCGAGAAAAATGAAAAAGAAACTATATATTCTACGTTAATTAACGAAAAAGTAGCAAATACTATTGCTCATATACTATTGTATTTGGCAACGGCTAAGGATTCTTTGAATAGTTATGCTAGATATTCAATTTATGGATTTTCTGTAAGCTATACTGAAAAAGATCTCTTAAAGGAAATCGTTAAGATAAACGATAAAAAATTAAAGAAACTCATCATAAAGTCAATATTAAGGTCTCCATTATTTATATCTACATTAAAAGAAATACAAGTCAGCTTTGGTAAAGTTGGCAAAGTTAGCAAAGGAGAAGATAATTTACTCCTGAAAGAAGCTTTAAGACAAACTATATCGAAGTACTTTTCAATTAAAAAAACTTTAGAATATATAAAACTTCTTAAAGAAGGTAAAATTCAAGTGATAAATTACGAAGGCTCCTTACCATTAAGCGAAGCAGTATTAATGCAAGCTCCAATTAAACCATGGATTAATAATATTACATCTATTATCTATGAAACACTAAAAGGTGGAGCTTATACTGTATCAGAACTTTCTGATTCATTAGGAATCTCTTCTAAAAGTATTGAAAGCAAGTTAAAGCAAATGAGAAAACCGGACTCCAAGTATAGAATTGTTAGCTTCATCGATGTTGACAGTAGAGAAACTAGATGGTGCATATTAGACGAATTAGAAGAAATTGTACATTCGTGCGATTTCTATACTTCGTTTAATGCAATCAATGATAATGAGACGTTTATAGCTAGTTTAAGATCGTTAAATAGTTCTACTACAACAGAATTAATATTTAAGCCTAAGGAGATACTAAATAATATTGAAGAAATAAGGAGAAGAATTCCTTTTGAAGAAATAGGTGAGATTAGAATAAATGATCCTGTAGACCCATTAGTTTATAATATATCTCCGAGATTCTATTATATCAATAAGAAAGTTGCCCCATATATTTTGTTAAATGCGGTAGCGTATATACAGAACATGAAATATTCGTAGGTGATGAATGCCCAAATAATGAGCGGTGATACAGGCCCGTGTTACTGATATGTAGATAGATTTATTTTTTATAAGTAAGTCTCATGTTTGATAGAAAGATGATGAATAAACCTTACCAAATAATAGTTAGTAGATCAAAGTCAATTGAAGATTATGTTTTAGAAATTATAGAAGCATTAAATCATAATACGGAAGAAGTAGAGATCAAAGGATCTGGATGGGATATAAATAAAGTAGCAGATATATATAATTCAGTAAAAGAAAAATTAAAAGATGGAGTAACTTTAGACTATATTACTATAGGAAGTGAAACCAAGGATAGAAGGAGAATATCATATTTGCTCCTCAGAATTAAGAGAGCTTACTAGGCTTTTCATTTGACCTAAAATTTCATTTAATACGTAATCTGGTAATAATGATCCATTAGCTATCATGTCCATTTTTTGCAATAGGTCAACAGTCGTAGACTCTGATACTAAAGATGCAAATTTTTCAGATAAATAATTATACACATTTATTCCCTTCTTAGTTGCTATTAATACTGCTCTCTTTTTGCTTTCTACTACATATCCATGTCTTATTAACGTCTGTATTATTTTTGAATAAGTGCTTGGTCTTCCAATATTTTTATCTTTCATCTCTTTTATTATTTCAGCATAATTGTATAATTTTATCTTAGATCCTCTAATTATTTTATATTTTGGATTAATGATATCCCCTTCTGGTAATTGATATGTTTTAGGAGATAAGACTAGTGAAAATCCTTTGTTAATTCCTGTTAATAACTTAACTTCATCTTTTTTGTCTAAGTAGGAAATCTCATATGTAGCATATTTTCCTACTGCCTCTTTCATTTGGCTTGCGATAAATCTTTTGAAAATCATATCGTAAATCGCAAAATGAGCCCAGGTAAACTTGATGTAGTATAATTGAGGATTTTCTTCAATTTCTTTTTTAAGTTCATTAACATCTATTGGCCTTGTAGGTCTTATAGCTTCATGTGTTCCTTCTGAACCCCAACTTCTTGGAATGAATTCATTTATCATGTTGCTTTTGTTTAGATATTCTTTGGCTATTTCTATGCCTCTAGTAGACACGTGAATACTGTCAGTTCTATGATATGTTATTAACCCTGATTCGAATAACTCTTGTGCTATTTTCATTACTCTTTCTGCCGGTATTTTATACATATTATAAGCGTCTATTAGTAAAGTGTCAGTAGTATATGGTGGAAATGGTGAAATTATATCTGTTTCTTCCTTTATTTTATCTATTTTTATTTTATCTATTTTCATCTTTTGTTGCAAAAATATTTTATGGAAATAATTACCTAATTCTATGAAAGCTAAATATCCCATGTTATTTTTATAATCTTCTGTTCTTTTTACTATCCAACCTAATACTGGTGTTTGCACTCTTCCAGCTCCGTAGTTTCTGTTAGAGAATTTTATTTGTAATATCTTACTCAGCTCGAAACCTACCCATCTATCTTCAATTCTTCTAACTACTTGACTTTTAACTAAGTTCAAATCTAATGTAGATAAGCTACGTAAAGCTTCTATTACACCTTTCTTTGTAATTTCGTGAATTTTTACTCTTTTTATATTATTATTATATGGAGAAATTAATGCTGCTAAGTCAAATCCTATTTTTTCTCCTTCAACATCTGGGTCTGTTGCAATAAAGATGTTATCTACTTCTAATGCTAATTCTCTTGCAGCATTTATAGTATTTAATGAAGACGTAATTAATTCTGATCCGCAATATGGGCATTTATCTAGTTCTTGAGAGAATATTCTTTTACAATTTAAGCACCTATATAATGGAGAATATAATGGTAGAATATCATTGTCCTTAATTTCTACACCGTAATATCCTTTTTCTTCTGTTGTTAAATCACTTATATGTCCTTTACTTGCCATAATGTCTAGAATGTAAACGTTATTGCCATCTATCGCTACAGTTTCATATATAGGAATTCCTCCTATGTTTCTTCTTGCTGGAGTTCCGAATAATCTAGCAATAGTTCTAGCTTTTGTAGGTGATTCTACTATCATTAGCCCGGTTGAAATATTCATCTTATAACCTGACTCTTTTCTTGTTCTTTCAATTTCCTTCTTTATTTCATCTAAATTTAAAGTCGAGAAATCAACTGGATTAAAGTTATAAATTGTATATTTTAATCTATTGATTAGCATATCGTATATGTTTTTATCATCTACTATAGTTATGGCTAAACCTAAGGTTAGTCCATCGTTAAGTAATCTACTACTTCTACCTGAACCTTGTAGATATGTTATTGCATCTGGAAATTCTATATAAGTTTCTTTTCCTATTTTTCTTATTAGAAAAGTATCGCTTATGATGTTTTCATTAATTTTAGATAGCCTTTCTTTTGCTTCTTTTATTTTTTCTTCTAAATATTTTCTTGTCTCTTCTAATTTTCCTGTTAGTTGTTGTGATTTGATGAATGCTAATTTTATCATTTGAGATTCTGAGGAGCTTAAAGACAATATCTTGTTTTCGTCTATATCTATTTTAAGTAATTTTGATACTCTAAGTAGTGTAAATGGATTATATAAAGCTTCATTTATTCTTATTCTAGATTTTGGTACTCCATAGAATATAACATATTTTAATTTCTTAGGTTCATCAATTCCTCTTACGGCAACACCATAATAAGATGCTGAACCTATAATTACGTCTAATTCGCCTGCTGAGAATTTTTCCAAAAATTTTCTACCACTTATTGCTATTCCCACTTTTATTCCTTTGCTTTCCAAATACTCTGCTAATTCTTTTATCTTTTGTTTTCCATAATCTCTAGAAACTAAAATTAAACCTCCTTTACCTAGTGAAGAAATTATCTCTTCTATTGATTTCTGAGTATATGTATCGACTATATTTCTAGCATATATTTGAGCTGTAGTTACATCGAATCCTGTTATGTATCGTAATGCTTTTTGTTTTATCCCTTTTGGTCTAAGTGTTGCACTAGCTACTACTAATTGACTTGCTGTTCCATAAAATTTTGATATATCTCTTTCTATTTCTGCTATTTTCTTCTCTATTTCGTCTCTTTTTTCCTCTATTGCAAGTAATTTTTTTAATTTAACTAATTTTATAGCTTTTTCATAAACTTCTGATGGAATCCCCATTAAAGTTACTAATCTATCTACTGTTTTTCCACTTTTTACTATAGAATCTGCATCATCTACAGCTATGAAATTTGGCCTATAATTCTTGATTTTTTCAAAACTTCTATTAATATATGTTGTTGTTACTATATTAATTTTCTTTTGTTCGTTAATTTCTCCGCAACTTATATTATCATATATTTTTTTCATTTTTTCACAAATTTGTTGTAATAACGACTTAGTAGGTACAATATATAATACGGATTTTCCAGCATTAGCTAAAAAAGTAGAAAATACTATTATTGTAGTTGTCTTACCCATGCCAGTTGGTGCTGACATAGAAAAGCTTATTCCTTGTGTAAGCCTTTTTAACCAAAGTCTTTGTAAAGACCATGGCTCGTTATTTGTAATTCGTTTAAAATATTCTATAATTTCTGATGAGCTATCTAAATAATAATATAAGTTCCAATACGCATTTAGTTTATTTTCTGTTACTAAAATATTATATATTGTTCGTATTTTTTCTTCTATTGATAAGTTTTTATATGGAGTTATGTCTCCAGGTAAGCATTTAGTACAAGGTAGGCCTTCTAATGCCCTAGTCTCTTCTAGAGGACCTAGACAATTAGGGCAAGCTTTTAGAAATACTGAAGTTACCATTCTACTTTTTCTTTTATGATTAGAACTACTTTATAAGCCGAAAACCAAGATGTTATCGAGTAGGTTAACTTTTTAACTTAGCATGAGTGTTAAATGTGCGACACATAGGTGATAAAAAAATGAGTACGGCAACTCCAACCCCAAGTAATGTAGTATTAGTAGGTAAAAAGCCAGTAATGAATTATGTATTAGCAGCACTAACTCTGCTAAACCAAGGTGTACCAGAAATAATCATAAAAGCTAGAGGCAGAGCAATAAGCAAAGCTGTAGACACTGTAGAGATAGTTAGAAACAGATTCCTCCCAGACAAAATAGAAATAAAATCAATAGGAATAGGAAGCCAAGTAGTAACTAGCCAAGACGGAAGACAATCTAGAGTATCTACTATAGAAGTAACTATAAAGAAAAAGGCATAAACTTAACTTTTTTAGTATTTTTCCACTACCTTTAATAAGCAGAAAGGCAAATATTTAATAGATAAATAATGTCTCAGCCCGCATATAAGATAGAATTCCAAGGTAAAGCAAAAATTGGAGAAGTTATGGGAAATTTAGCTTCTATACAGCTCAAACCAGAAGATTTCTCTAGTCCGTTAGCTTTACAGATGGCTTTTTCAAGAATATATAATGAACTTATGAATGCTATGAATAAAGGCCCAGAGAAACATTACGTAGCTGACGTAAAATTTACTGATTCTCTTGGTAATCCTATTTCTGTTGGTGTGGATTTCGGTAATTCTATACCGCCTTTATCAAAACAGGAAATAAAAGTTAAGATAACTATTGAGTTTTACGATGAAGATGCATCTGATGGATCCTAGCCCTTCTTTTAAGATAAGGATAGGATATTAGATAAATATAATCTTCAAAGTTAGATAACTTGTATTCTAATGGCCTTATTTTATTTATTAGCCCAATTTTAGTTAAATATTTTATAGAATTCAAAGATACCTTCTTCGAGAAATAAGGAGATAGCGTATCTAATGCTTCTCCTAAATTAAAGTCATTGTATTGAAACTTCCTATATAAAAGAAAATATATTACAACTTCCCTCTTCTTTAGCCATCTCATTAATTTTGTATTAGATAAAAATTATAAAAGGTCATTAGCCCGGTTAGTCATCATTTCTCAGACCTTACAAGTTTGCTTCATTCCGAAATATATTTTTAATTAAACATTAAAAATACTTTATGCCATATGTTGAAGGAAATTTTTGTCTACCATATGAAGTAAATAGTATAAATCTAGGGGATATAGTAGTAGTAAAACCTAGTACTATAAAAAGTAATGGAAAACTACAAGTTTTACCTCCTCTGTCTTTAATAAGTGATAATTGTAATAGACTTCTTGATTCTATATTTTGGGTAGATGGAGTTAAAGTTAAAGGAAAAGAGGATATTAAGTTTTATGAAGGAGAAATAGAAGTTACAAGCAAGATAAATGTACTAAGTCCTGAGTTTATACCTGGATATTCCTTGCAAAAGTTGCTAAATAATGTTACGTTAAAAGTTCATCAAAATAATTACGGAGTGCCTATCTTGTCTATAGAAGATTATCCGTTAGTTGCAGTTAAGAATAATCAAATAATAGTAAATACAAAAGATTATCAAATTTTATTTAAATTGTTAGGATATACCGTATATTACTATATTTCATCAGAATATTCCGATGAAATTTGAAGCAAATCGTCTGTAGTTTTTCTTCTTTTAGACTGATATTCTTCTTGTGTTCCAGCTACTACTATTTCGTATAGTACTGCTCTCTTATTTCCTGATGGTCTTAATATTCTACCTAACCTTTGTATAAACTGCCTTCTAGATCCTGTTCCTGTAACTATTATACCTACGCTTGCGTCTGGAATATCTAATCCTTCATCTCCTACCGTAGTAAGTACTAATATTCCTGCTTTCATTCTTTTAAATTGTTCTATTATATTTTTTCTTTCTGTTTTACTAATTTTGCCAGATATTAAAAGTGCGTTAAATTTTTTTGCTATTTCTTCAGCTTGCTCAATATATTGAGTAAATATAAGTATCTTCTTATCTTTCTCTTTTTCAATTATTTCTTCTAACTTAAGCATTTTATTTTGAGCAAGATTTACAACTTTTTTTATTTCGTTATAAGTTCTTATAGCTTCTATAGCTTTACTATCTCCATTTTTTGCCAGAGCTAACAACTCTTTTAAAGTACGATTGCTAGAGAAGATTTTATATTTATTTAACAATTGTATATATTTTTTCCTTTCTTCTTTAGTTAAGAATACTTTTTCTTGAAAAATTTCATAGGGAGCTAAAAAGCCTTTATTTATTAATTCATCTACCGGCTTATAGTATACTACTCCGCCCATTAATTTGAATAATTCTATATGTTTCCCATCTTCTCTATATGGTGTAGCTGATAATCCTAATCTTTTTGATGCTATCATGCCTAAAGCTACTTGCTTAAATTTATCTGCAGGTAAATGATGAACTTCGTCTATAATTAATAAATCAAATTTTAACGATAGCTCATTGATATGTCTAAAAGCTGTTTGATACGTTGATAATGTAATTGGTTTTATCTCTTTTTCATTACTATAATATAATCCAATTTCTGGTCTTATAGTAGAATTTTTAATTATCTGATCTTTCCATTGCAAGAGCTGTTCTCTAGTAAAAGTTACTATTAATGTAGGTACTTTTGTTTCTTCTATTGCCTTAATGCCTATTATTGTTTTTCCAGCGCCAGTAGGTAGCGCTATTACTCCTTTGTAATTATTTTCTTTCCACTTTTGTATTGCTTCATTTTGATAATCTCTTAAATTTAGATTTATTTGAAAGTTAAAGTTTTTAAAATCTAAGTTTAATTCTTTTACTCTTAAGCCATTTTCTATAAACGCTTCTTTTAATATTCCATAATAAAAAGGATAAGAGAGAAATACCTTATTTACTCTATCATATTTTATTTCTATATCAAGATTTTTTACTATATCCATGATATAAACAAATGGAGTAATTTGAAGTAAATTACCTCGTATATTAAATTCTATATCATATTCAGGTAATAGTTTGCTTAATTCTGATAAGTCTTCTTGTGATAAATCCACACCAACACTAGATAATGTAGTATAAATATCGTCTACTGTTACTCTATTTCTTCTTGCTCTCTCTATGTCTAAAACAAATTGTGATACATTATCTTTTCTACCAATGAATCTAGCAAATGTAAGTATTTTTTTAAATGTGTCCTCATCTAGCCACTGATTCAAGTAAAAAGTCTTCGAGAACATCTTTAATCACTTCTACGTAAAGTATACTTTGACTATTCAAAATACTTTGAATCTCAGATAAATCAGTTATTTCATAAATAAAATATGTATTACCTCCTTCATAATGAAATATACCTAAGAGGTTTTTCTCTTTATTTTCTTCTATACTCATAAGAAATATTTTTTGTATTTCGTCTTCATAAGGATTAACATAAAATATTAGACCATTTCCATTAGACAATGTAATTCCAATGAACTGTTTTCCTAAATACTCTGCTTCTGCCATTCCATATTCTAATGCTTTCTCCAACTCTGTATTGCCAAGTGACAATAGGTCTAACATTTTCATAAGTTTTAATTCGATATTTTATCTTTATTAAACTATGGCAGAAATAGTAGTTATAACAACGGTTTCTGAATTAGCTTCTGGTAAAAAGATAGCTAAAACTTTAGTTGAGGAAAAATTAGCTGCTTGCGTAAATATTATACCTTATGTCAAATCAATTTATACATGGGAAGGGAAGATAGTCGAAGATGATGAAGCTTTTTTAGTAATAAAAACTGAATCATCTGTAAAGGATAAAATAATAAAGAGAATAAAGGAAATTCATCCCTATGAGCTACCTGAAATAATAACATTAGACATCACTGGAGGTTTAGAAAACTATTTGAATTGGATACGTGAAAATGTAAAATCATGAAATCAAGTATAATAGTGGACGATAATCTTATTAAAAAATTACAAAGGTTAGCATTAATAGAGATAAAAGAAGATGAAGCGAAATTATTAAAAGAAGATCTAACAAAGATTTTAACATTCTTTGATAAGATAAATGAATTAAACTTGGATAATGTAGAACCTTTATTTCATCCTATACCTAGTGGCAAACTAAGAAAAGATGAAATTATAACTCCACTAAATAGAGATGAAGCTCTAAGTAATGTAAAAAGAAAACAAAACGGATATATAATAGGACCAAGTACAGTGGGTGAATAAAAATTGATAAGTAAAATTATAGAAGATTTGAAAAATGGAAATCTATCAGTAGATGATTACGTAGATAAGACTTTTGATAGAATTAACAAATTGGAAAGTAAAGTTAATGCTTTTATTACACTAAGAAATAAGGAAGAAGTCAAAAACGAGGTAAAAGAAAATATCAAAAATAAGAGAAATGGAAAATTAGCAGGTATACTTATCGCAATTAAAGACGTAATTTCAACTAAGGGAATAAGAACTACTTGTGCTTCTAAAATGCTTAGCGATTACGTTCCACCTTTTGATGCTACGGTAATAGAAAAATTGAAAGAAGAAGGAGCAGTAATTATAGGAAAGACTAACATGGACGAATTTGCAATGGGGTCAACAACTGAAACTAGTTATTTTGGTCCAACAAGAAACCCATGGGACTTGGAAAGAACACCTGGAGGTTCATCTGGGGGAAGCGGTGCTGCATTAGCTGCAGGCTATGTAGACTTAGCTTTAGGTAGTGATACTGGAGGATCTATAAGAGCTCCTGCTGCATTTACTGCAACATTTGGGCTAAAACCATCTTATGGCACGGTAAGTAGATATGGACTGATAGCTTATGCTAATAGCTTAGAGCAAATAGGACCTATGGCTAGAAATGCAGAAGATCTCGGTTTGCTTTATTCTATTATTGCCGGTGAGGACAAAAGAGATGCAACTACAATAAATTATCAAATTAATGGAGAACCTTCAGAAATTTCATTAAAAGGAATAAAAATAGGAATACTAGATGACATTATTGAAATGTCTGATAAGAATGTCTCAAGCGTAGTAAGAACTGCTATAGATAAAATTTCTTCTGAAGGAGCAATAATAGAAAACTCTAAAATAGGATATACTGAGTATGCATTACCTGCTTATTATATAATAGCAATGTCCGAAGCTAGCTCAAACTTAGCTAGATACGACGGAGTAAGATATGGATTTAGCAAGTATGATCAAGGAAATTGGATAGATACATTCAGCAAAAATCGTGATGAGGGATTTGGACTAGAAGTAAAGAAGAGGATCATGCTAGGCTCTTTTATACTAAGTGCAGGATACTATGATCAATATTATGTAAGAGCATTAAAAGTAAGAAGATTAATTAAAAATAGTCTGGATCAATTATTTAGTAAATATGATATCTTAATTTCTCCAACTATGCCTATTTTACCGCCAAAATTAGGTGAAGTAGTAAATGATCCTATGAAAATGTATGCAATGGATGTTAATACAGTAATAGCTAATTTAGCTGCTATTCCTGCAATATCAATACCAGCTGGATTTTATAATAATCTTCCAGTTGGAATTCAAATAATGGGAAGATACTTATCTGATACTATGCTTATAGGTATTTCAATTACTTTAGAGAAACTTCTAAAAACACATGATCTTGTAGCTCCTATATAACTTTTTATTTTTATAGTTAAAAGCATATTCTGATTATAATGGTAGTTTCAAGCTTTAGGATAGATACTTTGAGTAAAATAATGCAAGAAATGGAAAAACAAAAATATCACATTGTAGGGAGTCACAGTGCATATAAAAAATGTCACTGGACTCATGAAGCGTTAACAGAAGGAAGGTATTGTTACAAAGGAAAATTCTATGGAATTGAAAGTCATAGATGTGTCCAAATGACGCCTACTGCGGCATGGTGCTGGTTTAGATGTATACATTGCTGGAGATTAGAACCAGAGGACATAGGAATGGAATGGGACGAAACAAAACTTCCAATAACTGATGATCCTGAATATATAGCAGAAAAAAGCATTGAAGAACATAGAAAAGCAGTATCTGGATACTTTGGAAGACAAGGAGTAGATCCTAATATGGCTAAAGAAGCTTCTAATCCTGCTCACGTTGCTATAAGCTTAACTGGAGAGCCTACTCTTTATGAAAGATTAGGAGAATTAATAAAAGAGTATCATAAACGTGGTCTAACTACGTTTTTAGTAACTAGTGGAATTAGACCAGATGTGTTAGCAAGTTTAGAAGAAGAACCAACACAATTATTTGTATCTTTACAAGCTCCTAATGAGAAAAAGCATAAACTGATTAATAGACCAATAATAGCTAATTCATGGAATCTATTCATGAAAACTTTAGAAATTTTACCTAGCTTTAGTTCTCCTACAGTAATTAGAATGACAATGATAAAAGGTTTTAATATGAGCGAAGAAGATGCCAAAGAATTTGCTCAACTTCTTAAAATAGCTATGCCTACCTATATTGAAATTAAGTCTTACATGCACGTTGGCCCTTCAACATTAAGATTAAGTAAAGATGCCATGCCAAGACATAATGAAATTAGAGAGTTCGCAAAATTAATGGAAAAATATACTGGATACAAAATCATTTCAGAGCATGTACCAAGTAGGATTGTATTATTAAGTAAATTAGAAAAGCCTATACAAATAGGAAATGCATGGACAACTAAATGGAACTGGTCAAGTAAAGATATAGAAGATGATATCAATGGAGAATATAGAGAAGCTGAATTAGGATGCACCGAGGAATAAAACCGAGGAATAAAAATTGTCTAGCGAAATATGTTACTTAAGTAAAATAATAAAGTTAGTAAAGAATAAAGGAGAAGTAACACAACAACTATTAGCTAAAGAACTGGGCTTATCTCAGCAATCAGTGTCAAGAAAACTAAAGGATTTAGAATCACAAAATCTAATTATTAGAGTTGAATCTAAAGAAGGAGAAATAATAAAATTAACAGAAGAGGGAGAAAACTTGTTAGTAAAGTGCCTAGAAGATATTAATGAAGCATTAAAATATCAACATGAAATTAAAATAAAAGGAAAGGTTACTTCTGGATTAGGTGAAGGAAGAATATTTTTATCATTACCTTATTATATGGAATCTTTTAAGAAGTTTCTGGGATTTACTCCTTATCCAGGTACTTTAAATGTAGTAATATATGATAAATGCTCTTTTGAAAATAGGTTATCTTTAGACGCATCAAGAGCTATTATGATTCCAGAACATAAAGAAGAGAAAAGAGTTTTAGGAGCCGTAAAAGCTTTCCCTGCAGTAGTTAATCAATTACAGCCAGCAGCTATAGTTTTGCCATTGAGAACAACCCATCCTAAGAGCGTAATTGAAATAATATCTCCATACTTTTTGAGAGAAAAGTTAAATTTAAAGGATGGAGATGAAATAATAATAGAGGCATTAGCTTGAATTTTTACAGTATCTAGATGTTATTTCATTAATTATTGATGTTGTACTGCTGTGTTTCCATTTCTGAACTCTTTCTTTCATTCTTACAATTTCCGCGTTAATTCCTCTTTTTTCTAACTCTTGTTTAAATTTCGCTTCGTCTAAATGCTGATCAGGACCTAGAAATATAATGTCTGGTTTTACTCTTTCAACGCTCTTTATGAAATCATTTTGATCACCTAGAAAAGCGTCATGTACATATTTTATCCCCTTTATCACTTCTAAACGTTGATTTTCATCATTTATTGGTTTTCTTTTCTTTATTTTTTCTGAATTTTCGTCTCTAGCTACTGAAACGTAAACCTTACCTAATCTTGAAGCTTCGCGTAAAAATTCAATATGACCAGGATGTAGAATATCAAATGTACCTCCTACAAATACTTTTTTTGCTATATCAGAATTCTCGTCTATATCCAAGATAAGTAATAATGCGTCTAATAGTCCTTCTGCATATCCTATATCAACAACTGCAGTATCTATATCTCCTTTATCTAAATAGTATTTTGCGTCCTCAGTGTACTGTTTTGCTAATTCAAATACTTTTGAGTATTTTGCATTCTCATATTTTTCTATGTTTATTTTTGATAGTCTTTCGCACATACCATTAATATATTTTGTTACTCTATCCTTTAATGAAGGCATTTTATCGCTTCTACCTCCATATAGTGTAAGTTTTTACTTGGAATTATTATTATGTGTGGTGGATCCCTAAAATTATATTCTAAAGCTTCTTTTACTGTCATAGATTTCACTTCTTCGTCATCACATCCCAATCTTTGACCTACTATTAACCATGAATTATCAGTTATTATATTACCTTGTTTTTCTTCTTCCATTTGAATTAAGTACTTAATTGCTTCTTTAGCAGACATAGGTTTTCCGTCTTTTATATCTAAAAAGAGAATAGTATGAAGATTTGACCTACTATTATTAAGTATAACATCATACGTAGTTGTATCTAATTTTCCTTCATATGGATAAACTAAAGTAACTGCTCTACCAAATTTATATGATGATAACATTGACTTTGAAATAATATAGCATTGAACTGATATTCCAGGAATTACCACTATTTCATGGCCTCTATTTTTAGCTTCTACTGCCAGACTTACATGAGTAGTCGCAATCATTGAATCACCAATACTTAAAATGGCTACAGATTTCCCTTGATCTAGAATCTGTAGAATTCTCGTAGAATTATTTTCTAATGTACTCCTATTTGCTAGAATTATGTCTTTTCCAGAAATTTCCTTTAGGTAATCAATGGTTATATCGCATGAAATCGATGTATAAGAGTCAAAATAGACTACGTCTGCTCGCTTTATTGAATCTACAGATGCTTGAGTAAGAAATTTTTTTGACAAACCAAGACCTATAAAATATAGGACTGACATTTTGTCTACATTTATATTTTCAGATATAAATGGGTGAGCAAATGATAGAGATAAGTGAAGGAATATTTATAGAAGGGGACTTACCAGTAATTTACTTAAAACCTCTAGACTCTATTATTCTATCAGACGTCCATATTGGATATGAAGAAGAAATGTCAAGAAAAGGAATATTTTTACCTAAGGTTCAAAGAAAACGATTCATAAATATTGTAGAAAAGTCCATTAAAGTTTTTAACACAAAAAATATTATTATTGATGGAGATTTTAAGCACATTTTTAATGGATTAGGTAAACAAGAAAGAGATGACTTAAACTATATTTTTGAATATGCAAAACAAAAAGAACTAAATATCACAATAGTTAAAGGAAATCATGATAATTATCTTAGTTTAGTTTCAGACAAATACAATATAAAACTTGTAGACGATATAAAATTTGATAAATATATAATATTTCATGGTCATAAAGACATAGAATTAAGTAATGATGAGTATACATACATAATAGGACATGAACATCCTAGAATTTCGCTAAGAGATAAGTTAGGATTCGCTAGAAAACTACAATGTTTTTTAATAGTTCCACTTAAGAATAATTCTAAAGTAGTAGTATTACCAGCTTTAGGTACATATCAAGCAGGTAATGACGTATCTTTAGCTCATTCTAACTACATGAGTCCAATAATAAGGAATTATGGAATTTTAGAAAAAGCTAAACCTTATGTTATAATCGAAAATGAAGGAATTATGGAGTTTCCAGAATTAGGCTTACTTAGGAACATAGTAGTTTAAAAAGGGTTTATAAATGAGTATATAAGATATTTTATATGGTGATTTTTAATTTCTAACGCAATAAGTTATAAACCTATTATAAGCATTGAAAATATCGTAGCCACAGTTACTCTAGAACAACAATTAGATTTATATGCAATGGAAAGAAGTGTACCAAATGTAGAATATGACCCAGATCAATTCCCAGGCTTAATATTTAGGCTAGAAAGCCCTAAAGTTACATCTCTAATTTTCAAGTCAGGAAAAATGGTAGTTACAGGAGCAAAGAGCACTGAAGAACTAATTAAATCTGTTAAAAGAATAATCAAAACTCTTAAAAAATACGGTATAAAAATCACTGGAAAGCCTAAAATTCAAATTCAAAATATTGTAGCATCTGCAAACATGCATGTCCACGTTAATTTAGATAAAGCAGCATTTCTACTAGAGAATAACATGTATGAACCAGAGCAATTTCCAGGTCTAATATTTAGAATGGATGATCCTAGAGTTGTATTATTAATATTTAGCAGTGGAAAAATGGTAATTACTGGAGCTAAAAGAGAAGAAGAAGTGTATAAAGCAGTTAAAAAAATATTTGATAAACTAAATGAATTAGACTGTATTAGACAAATAGAAGAAGAAGAGGAAGAATTAGAAATTTAAACCTTTTTTCGATGTATGAATATATGCTAAAACATAAAAAGTATTTATACGTAGATTCAGGAAAATATTTAATAAAAGTAAGGAAACTGAAAAATAAAGATGAGAATTCTCCAGACACGTATATAGTAATAAGTAAAGTCGTAAGAAAACCTAGGAATGCAGAGATTAAAAAATTAGACGATTTGCCTATTGAAGTAAAAGATAAGATAATGAAATCACTTTGAAGTTAATTTATATTTTTCTACAACATTAAGCAATATATATGCGAATATGAGCACCATAGATGAAATTATAAGATAATAAATCGATTGAATCTGAATTATATATATACCTTCTTCTATATCTTTTAACGCATAAGCAATAATGTAATATGATAATATTATTGCAATTATTTTTACTATATCATTAAGTAATTTTACGTTTTTGTCAATTGCCTTTGACAGTGCCTTTCCACCGAAAAGAATAATTCCTGAAAATGCTAAATAAGGTAACATAGATAGTGTAACATTTGAAAAAACATACAATGGAGGGCCTTTTATTGCTTGAAATGTTATATATCCGTTTATTATAGAAATAATAAAGGATATAAGAGATAAAATTGCTACTATAAACATAATTGTGGAGTTTTCCCACCAGTGTTCAATCATATCGTCTATACTAAAACCTCTAAATACCATAGCAACGCCTATTATTAATAAAACTGCAGGTATTACATAAGAGGATAAACCTAAAATAGCTAAAAAACTGGCAATAAAAAGTATCATGCCAGGAACGCCTAAAAATAGTCTTGAATAACGTGGTTCATTAAATATCTTCTTAATATATTTTCCTATTAAAACATAAGTTTCTTCTACCCCTTTATGTTGCTCTACTATTACCCTTTCTATACCAGAAATCTTTATCCTTGATTGGATTATCGGTAATGCCTTTGCATCTTCTGGACTATCATAAACTATTATAGCGTCTTCTGGCTTTACTCTTTCAATTACTTCCTCTAATTCTTCTGATATTCTTCTTTGTGCATCTAATCCTCCTTTAGTAGACCCTGCTATAAATGCTATTTCAACATCTTTATTTTCTTTTTTTAATTGCTTAAATGTGTTAAATGCCACTACCATTGAATTAAAATCCGAATCTTCTGCTAATGACTCTGATGCTTTATCTATCGCTATCTTAGCATTTTCCTCTCCTATTACAGGAGAGGAAATTCCAACGTTGCCTAAATCATCGTCTATATCAATATAGATTATCGCTGTCTTTGCCATCTCGCTTATTATCTTCACCATAAAGTATTAAAAGTTCATCAAAGGAGAGTCTTTGTCCTGATTTAAATTTCTCTTCAACTTCTTTTTTCTTCTTCTGTATAAGTTCAGGATTTATATTTTGCCTATTCCTTGATTGCTGTCTTGATGCTTTTAGCTGTTCGACTAGTTTATGCAACTCGTCAGATTTAGCTTTAATTTGGTTATTCAAATCATCTAAAGCTTTAGCTATTTCGTTAATTTGGTTATTCAAATCATCTATTTCTTTTTTGGTCTTTTCTCTGTCATCTTTTAGAGAGTTTAAAATATTCCTTTTTTGCGTGAGATCAGATATAATATTTGCCATTTGTTGTCTTATAGTTGATAATTCTATTCTCTTTGCTAAGAATGAAGCTCTTTCTTCTGTTCCTTTTTCCTTAACTTCTAATAATTTTCTAGCCTCTGATAATTTTCTTTCTAATTCTGCGATTTTTTGAACAATTCTTTTTTCTTCGTCCAGAGTTAATGTTGTGGTTTGAAGTCTCCATTCCAGACTTTGAATTCTCCTTTCTATTGCATCTGCGTCTAAGCCTTGAGTTTTTTTCATTATCTCTTTCATTTCTTCAAATTCTTTTTTCATTCCTTGTATCTCTTGCGCTAAAGCATCTCTCTTTTCTCTTAATGTTTTCAACTCTTCTAACTTTAAAGAAAATTCATTCCTCACTGTGTCTATCTGTGATTTTATACCATTTAGTTTATCTATCCTTTCAAATTTCTTCTGCTTTAGCTTTTTTAATTCTTCTATTTTTTTACCTTTTTCTTCTCTTAATTTAGATATTTCTTCTCTAAGTTTTGATATATCTTTATAAATTGAGTCTTCTGCAGTTTCGCTTGCTGAATTACTCATCGCAATCTTATAGTACAACATTATTAATAATTTTTCTCCAAAACACTTTTGATAGATGATTATTAAAATAGATGAAGTTTAGCACTTGTTTGGATGATATAAGTAAAAAAATTATATTCCCTTATATTGCGCTATAACTTACTTATAAATGTTGACTATAATAATATTTAATAGTTCAAAGAATTATACATCTTTCTTATTTTAGTTTATAAGCGTATCCTCATATAATTCTGTATCCTAAGCTGGTATTATCCTCTATGTTCTTGAGCTTAGTATTATAATAAAAATATTATAAGCCTAGGAACGCGGTAGTTTATAATGTGACTCCCATTAAAATTATTAGATTCGGAAACTTTCAAAAAATAGTACTAAAAGATAAATGGCTCTTAAAAATCGAGAATAATATAAACTATGTAAAACAAGATCCTATAGGCAAAATAGTACTTGATGAAAAAAGAAACAGACTAGGAAAAGTATTGGACATAATAGGCAATATAAATAATCCATACGCATTAGTTATGCCGTTTCCTAACGTAAAACCAAGTAAGGAAGTTTACTTAGAAATACCAGAGCACAGAGGTAAGAGAAAATGATGTGCAATAATTGTAAGACAGATAAATATATAATATTTGATGAGGAGAGAGGACAATATATCTGCACTAACTGCGGTTATGTTATAGAAGAAGATATAATAGATCAAGGACCAGAATGGAGAGCATATAACTATCAGGACAGACTAGAAAGAGAAAGAACAGGATCGCCACTAACTTTTAAAGTGCACGATCAAGGACTTTCTACTAAAATTAGCGGAGGACGAGTAAAAGATAAAGTAAAAGCTATTAAATTACAAAGGTTACACGATAAGATAAGAGTATCATCTAAAGATAAAAAACTAGTAACTTACCTTTCGATGTTAAATAACGAGGCTGCAAAAATAGAAGTTCAAGAACATGTAAAAGAAACTGCTGCTTTTATACTTAGAAAATTAGTAGAAACTGGACTAGCAAAAAGAATCGATCCTTATGCTCTTATTGCAGCAGTCTTATATTATTCATGTGAAGTTAATGGAGTTCCCAAATATTTACAAGAAATTAGAAATAGATATGCTTTATCTCAAAGTGAGTTTTGGAATGCTTTAAGCAGAATACATTATATGTCAAAAGAAACTCCTAAACCCAAAATAAAACCAGTAGAATATATACCTAAAATTGTAGAAAAACTAAAACTACCTTCAATAGTGGCAACAAAATCAGCAGAAATGGTCGAAATGATGTATAGCAATGGTCTAACTAGTGGAAAAGGGTATCTAGCTTTAAGTGCAGCCACAGTATATTTGGTTAGTACTTTAATGGACTCTAAAAAAACACAAAAGGAGATAGCAGATGCTCTTAATATCACTGAAGTTACAATAAGAAATAGATATAAAGAAATTATCAAAAATTTCGATATTGAAGTAAGTTTATAAACAAAAAAATAGCAAAGTAATTAAACCTGAATGTATATATTATATACTTGTCTCGGTGATTTTTAGTGGAATCAAATTCATCAATGTATGAAAAATTAATTCAAGAAAAAATAGCAGAAAAGGGAGAGTATGGAGTCTCACAACAAGAATTAGCTAAAAGTATAGGTATTTCTACAAGAGAACTTAGCATAATTCTTAAAAAACTTATTGAGAAGAAGGTAATTCAAAAGAAGACAGTGAAGGAAAACGGTAAAAGCGTAATAAAGTTATTTGCTATTAAAACTGTAGAAAAAGCAAATGTTTACGTAAATTTAGAAAATATAAAAGATATACCTTGCTTCTCATGTAAACTGTTATATAAATGTAACAATGGAGCCCATGTAACTCCTAGTAGTTGTTCAAAACTATCAGAATGGATTTTATATTTAGCTAGTTAATCTTTTTAATACATTCTATAATTTCATCGAAATTTTTATTAGTTTTAATTCCTTTAGGATCGAAATGCGTTTCTGTAGCATCACTTAGACATTCTATCATTTTACTTCTCGATGGAACATTAGTTCTATATCTAGAAGCTACAAATTCTAAGTTAATATAATTAGTAACATATTTATTTTCTATAATTAACTTTGAAATTAAATTCTGTATATTAGTATAATTAGCTAAATACTTGAAATTTGCAAGTCTTTCATTGATTTTTACTAAGAAATCTTGATCATTTAATTGACCTGTCCAAATTCTACTAACAATCTTCAAATTATTCCCACATATAGGACATTTTGAAATCATTTCCTTAGTAATTGACGAAAAACCACACTTATCACACTCTATAGCATAACCTAAATTTTCTAAATTTTCATCAGCTTTTCTAGCTCCTCTCATAACTTTCATAAAAATTCTGTAATAATAATCATGATAAAACGATAATACTGGAATAGCTGTTTTCTCTAAAATAGACGCTTCTCTTATTATTTTGGATATAAGTACTCTTATACCAATTTCTTTAGAAAAAGATAATTTGATATTTTGAACATCGTACTTTCTCTTACATGATTTTACTGCTCTGCCTTCTAAGGGTGATAAATCTGTAGCAGTATAAGCTACGTATCCATTATTTTTCGTAGCATTAATAGAAGAGAGAATAAATGGAGAAGGAGAACCAAATGGGTCTATATCAACAAAATCAGAAATAATTTCGAATAGTATTGAGTTAGCATCTTTATTAGTAATTGTTGCATCATGTATATCATTTATTTCAACGTTTTTCTTAATCAGATCAACTGATCTAGGATTCTTATCATTAAAAATGACTTCACTTGAAGAAGAAGACTCAATTTGGTATCTAATTCCTCTAATTCCTGAAGCAGAAAGAGCATCAACTATCTTCTTAGGAGATATAACAGATACTGCTATAACGCTTAAGTCTCTATTAAAGACCATTTTAGGATTGTAAAATACTGGAGCCCAAGATGGATCAAATTTTCCTTGTTTTTCGTAATCTTTTGGATCTGGAATAAAAATTTCTGCTTTGCCTTCTTTAATTTTCCTTAAATTCATCTTTTAAACTATCTATTCTTTGATCTAAATAAACTTGAAATCCTTCCTTTTCTAATTCTTTAGCTCTTAATGATGATCTAGTTACTATAATTAATTTCAAATTAAAATCGGAAGCTATTTTACTAGCTTCATGGATTTTCTTCTCAATAATATCTTGTTTTTTAGGTTCCATTGTTATAACTATCTTATTTTTTTCATTAGACGCAACTATATCTATCGCAGTTAACTTTAATAAAGCAGCTTTAAATCCTACTGATTTTAAAATTTGTAAAACTTTATGGCTTTCAATTTCTGATTCTTCTATGTCTAATTTCATATTACATATATCTCCTATAATTTCTGTACCAAATATATCTATTAATTTCTCTGCTGCTTCTATAGACACATCTGATTCACCATTTTCATAATCATATATTGTTTTTCTTGTTACTCCTAGCATTTTAGCTACATCTCCCATACTATAATTCATTTCTTCTCTTTTTCTCTTCAAAACTTCTGGTCTTATTTTTACGAATATGCCTCCTCTTGTTCTATATATAAAAATCTTATCTCCGGATAGAAGTTTCTCAAAACCTTCTAATGAAATCGCAAATACTTTTCCTTTATCTATTGCTATATCTTCCTCAGCATTTTCTGTTATCACTAATGGAATTCCACCTATAATTGCTGCGAATTTCTTTAGATCTGCTATTTCATCTTTACTAATCTTTTCGGTTGAAGTTTTTACAAGGAATTTTTTATTATCCTTCGTTTTTGTAATAATATCTATTGATTTTTTTGATTTTGCAGGATATTCTATGATAGAGTAATTTAAACCTTCATCTTCTACTAACTTCACCACATTTTCTAATGTGATTACCATTTTAGATTCCTTCGTCAGATTTTTCTGTAGTCAAAAAGATATTACTACTACTAAGAGTTATAAAGATTAATGTTTTATACGCCTTCAATAACTCTTCTACATCGACAGTAGTAAGATAGAGAAAATCTTTTCCTAATACGTAACTTAATGCCTTTTTATCCCATTCATTATCTATTACATCATATTCTCCAATTTCAAAAGATTTAGTTATTATAATTGGAACTTTTACAAGAGACCATAAATATAAAGGAACTTTTGAAGAAAAATCCTTTACTTCTTTTTCATTTAATTCATGAAAATATCCATTATTTAATTTTATCCTTAAATGCCCACTTATAGCATCTCTTAAAGAAACTCTTTCAGAAGGTAATCCAGCTAATATATCTTTAAGCCCTAACTCAAAAATCTTATCTAACATTTATCCTTTAAACCTCGCTAATACCATAGCGTGATCTTTATCATATGGATCCAAATTTATAACTTGCTTTACATCGAAATCAGATTTTTCTAATTTTTGTGCTTCAGCTTTGAATATCTCAGAAGGATCTTTAGTAACATCTATACTTCTAGCTTTAATAGCTAATAGTAGATATCCATCTGATTTTAGAAAAGTTCTTGCATTATAAATTGCGATATCAGTTTGATCCGGTTGAGCTATATCTACATAAAGCACATCTGCATCTTCTACTAGAGGCATATAAGATTGTGGAAACCTAGCATCTGCCAATATTGGAAATAAATTAGGCCTTCTCTGAGCTACTAGTATTAATTCTCTCACTACTCTAGCTGAAAACTCAACTCCATAAACCTTACCATCTTTTTCAACTATATCAGATATATGACTAGGTGTAGTCCCAGATGCAGCACCTAAATACAATACTTTAGTATTTTTCTTTACTGGATTCTCTTTAAGCCCTTTCATAATTGCTCCTGCTAATTTACTTCTAAAAGCGTTCCATTCTCTATATTCAGTACCGTTATATTTTATTAATCTCTCTCCATATACTGAATAGCCAGGCGCAAAATTCTTAGTACATAATCTTACTGTACCATCAATATATTCACATTCAAATACATTTTCCATGTTAGTTTCTTTTATTGTTCTTATAGACTCTGACATTTCTTTTCACCTTTATCTTCTTCTCTTTTCATTTCTATTATTTTTCTTACTTTTGTATCTTTCTTTCGATTTTCTTTTTTCTGGTCTAGATCTTCTTTCTCCAAGTTTTTCGCTTTGTGCAGGCTTTCTAGGTGGTGGTTGTTCATATTTTGTTTTGATCTCCTCGATTCTCTTATTCAATTGCTCTGCTAATTGATCTCCTATATATCTTCCGCTATAATTATCTACTCTGGCAGCAATAGCTAATTTTGCTGCTAAAGCTCTGGCAATTTTACCTCTTTGCCATCTAGGTGCACTATGTATTGCTGGGAATTGGAAAATTATTCCATGCTTTGGAGGTCTACTTCCTGATCTTAAGGCTCTAAATAGCGCTTTTTCTGCTCCTAAAACTTGAATAGTACTTGCAGGCATTTTAGACAATTCCTCTAAACTTCCAGCTAAGCTAAGTAGTCTAGCCCCTAAATTAGACCCTACGAGTGAAGTCACATTAGGAGCAACTTCTTTCATTACTGATTCTATATAGTCAGATAAATTATTTCTTATAGTGAATAAAGATAATATTGTATTTGAAAGCTGCTGAATAGAATTTATATCATCTTCTGAGATATCTGCTCCAATGCTTTTAGACGCTGCATCTACAATTCTTTTAGCAGTATGTTCATCAATATTTATGCTTTTTAATCCTTCTAAAGTTATTGAATCTCTGTAACCAAATGTAGAAACTATCTTAGCATAGGTTTCATGGTCTTCTAATAATTTATCTAACTCTGGGAAATGTAAACTATACCATTCTCTAAGCCTCTCTGAAAATAGATTTATCGACTTATCTATATCGTCCATTGCTCTTACTGCTTGAATAGCTAATAGATCTCTTTTCTGTGCAGCTGATCTTAATTTTCTTCTTGTGTATTCAAATGCTAATTGATAAAGATAAGTATATAATTCGTCTTCTGTAGAAGCAAATTTTGACTCTAATGCAAATTTAGCTAATGATTGCCTAAATATTTTAGCTCCTTCATGATGAGGTTTTACAGTAGCTTTAACTTGTAATTTCTGTATTTCTGCTTCATTTTCTATTACTATTTCCTCTGGTTTTACTTTGTTAATTAATTCTAATGCTGAAGGAAAAGGTTCTCCATTTTCATGTTGCAATAAAAGTTCTACAACTCTTCCAATATCTTTAGGATTAAGAACATAATCGATAAGTTTTCCGTTTTCATCAAATCCAAATGAACCTATGGCATGCTCGACTAAATATAATTTCATCATGATTCACACTGAGTCTTAAAACTGTAAGTTTAAATTCTTATTTATATTATAATGTCTTGATAGTAATGCCTTCCCACGGTTCGCTAACAAAAGCGGGAAAAGTTAGAAATCAGACACCAAAAGTTCAGCCAAAAGAAAAATCAAAAGAAGTTCCAAGAGTAAGGAATAAACAGGAATTTGAAAAAAGAGTTATAAAAGCTACAAAGAACAAGAAAACTTCATAAACTTTTTTAAATTTTCATTTAATTTTTCTTTATGTTAGAAGGTTATAGAGGTTTAGCTCTGGATTCTTTATCTTCGATTAATGCTGACATAGGTGATCAGATAGAGATCATAAAAAACGATATGAGATTAAAAGGAATTTTAATGCCTTCTTATTCTAGTACTGATGATATAGTAGTAATCAAACTAGATAATGGATATAATATAGGAATATCCATAAAAAATGCTAAAATACAATTATTACAAAAACGAACTCAAAAATATAAAAACGAAGAAGAGAAAAATTTGGGTAAAAGCGAAATAAAGATAATAAGTACTGGAGGAACAATAGTAAGCAAGATAGAATATGAAACTGGTGCTGTAAGGCCTGCCTTGTCTGCAGAAGAAATCATACAATTTATGCCAGAAATAAATAACCTAGCAAAAATTTCTGCTGAAATATTATTTAGCATACTAAGCGAAAATATGAAACCAGAATACTGGACAAAGATAATAAATTCTGTGAAAAAAGCTTTTGACGAAGGAAATAAGGGAGTCGTAATAGCCCACGGAACTGATACTATGGCATATACAGCATCTGCATTAGCATTTGCACTAAAATTATCTGGCCCAGTAATCCTAGTAGGATCTCAAAGAAGCAGTGATAGACCGAGTAGTGACTCTGCTATAAACTTATACTCATCAGTTTTACTAGCTAAGGAAGCGCCTTTCGGCGAAGTAGTAATAAATATGCATGGAGAAAGTTCAGATACATACACAATAGCTCATAGAGGAGTAAAAGTAAGAAAAATGCATAGTAGCAGAAGAGATGCTTTCCAATCTGTAAATGATATTCCTTTAGCTAAAGTTCTCTGGCAAGATAATAAAGTACAATTATTACGATCAGACTATATACCTAAAAGAGATGAAACAGAAATAGTAAATTCCAAATTTAGCGATAAAGTTTTTCTCCTAAAATATTATCCTGGATTCTCTTCAGATTTTTTGGACTATCTAATTGAAAATAAAAAAGTACTAGGTATAATAATAGAAGGGACAGGATTAGGCCATGTTTCGACAGAATTAGTAGACCATATTAAGAAAGCCACTAAAGATGGCATATTTGTAGGCATGACAACACAATGTTTATTTGGGAGAGTAAACATGAACGTCTATACTACAGGTAGACTTTTACAACAAGCAGGAGTAACGCCTCTAGAAGACATGCTGCCAGAAGTAGCTCTAGTAAAACTAATGTGGATATTAGGTCATGAAACCGACCAAGAAAAAATTAAGACTTTAATGCTAACAAACATTGCAGGAGAAATTAATCCTAGACATTCCATAGATTTATTCCCAAGGTGGAATTATGTCTAAACTTGATTATAATAAGATTGGATTAAAAGTAGGGCTAGAAATACATCAACAATTAAACACTTCATCAAAACTATTCTGCAATTGTCCTACACAATTAAGTGACGAATACCAGTATACTTTAGAAAGATATTTAAGACCAGTATTAAGCGAAACAGGAGAAGTGGATATAGCTGCATTGTTCGAATGGGAGAAAAATAAAAAATATATTTATAGACTTCCTGCCATTTCTTCCTGTCTAGTAGAATGCGATGAAGAACCTCCTCACAAAATGAACGAAGACGCACTCTTAATTGGATTAGCTATGACTTTAGCTTTCAAAGGAAATCCAGTAGACGAAATATACGTAATGAGAAAAACAGTTATAGACGGTTCGAATACTTCTGGATTTCAAAGAACATCTATAGTAGGATTAGGTGGTTATGTCGAGGATGAAGAAGGAGTAATCAGTATTCAAACTATAGCTATTGAAGAAGATGCTGCAAGAAAGATAGAAGGAAAAACAGATTCAGTTACGTACAATCTAGATAGACT
Source organism: Acidianus manzaensis (assembly GCF_002116695.1). Classification (NCBI taxonomy): domain Archaea; kingdom Thermoproteati; phylum Thermoproteota; class Thermoprotei; order Sulfolobales; family Sulfolobaceae; genus Acidianus; species Acidianus manzaensis. Next base: position 2,183,774 of record NZ_CP020477.1, on the reverse strand, counting down.
AGGAATTCCATTAATAGAAATTTCCACAGGTCCAGATATTCATTCTCCAGAACAAGCAAAAAGAGTTGCTTTAAAAATAGGTCAGATGCTAAGACTAACTGGCAAAGTCAAAAGAGGTTTAGGTACTGTAAGACAAGATTTAAACGTATCTGTAGCAGGAGGAGTTAAAACGGAAATTAAAGGAGTTCAAGAATTAGATTTAATTCCAAAAATTATAGAATATGAGGCTGAAAGACAACTAAAACTCCTTGAAATAAAAGATGAGCTTATCAAAAGAGGAGTTAATAAAGATTTTATCTTACAAAATTATACATTTAAAGATATAACTAATATCTTTGCTAACACTCAATCTAAAATAATAAATAATGAGCTAAAGAAAAATGGAAAAGTTTACGGTATAAAAGTTCCTAAATTTAAAGGAATATTCGGAATAGAATTAATGCCAGATAGAAGATTTGGAACAGAAGTATCAGATTATATAAAAGTCTTTGCAGGATTAGGAGGACTCTTCCATTCCGATGAATTACCTAATTATGGAATAACAAAAGAAGAAATAGAAAAAGTAAAAAATGAATTAAACGTAAAAGAAGAAGATGGGTTCATAATAATAGTTGGAAAGAAAGAAAAACTAGAATTAGCCATAAATGCTATAAAAGACAGATTATTACAAGCACTTGAAGGCGTACCTAAAGAAACCAGAGCAGCAAACGAAGATGGAACTACAAGATTCTTAAGACCACAACCTGGATCAGCTAGAATGTATCCAGAAACAGATATACCGCCAATTAGAATAACTAATAGCATATTAGAAAAAGCTAAGAAAATAATTCCACCTACTCCAGAAGAAAAAATGAAAGAACTATTAAAACTAGGCTTAAACGAAGAGTTAGCAAAACAAGTTTTAGTTAGTCCTAGACTAGACACTTTTGACTATTTTGTAAGTAAATATTCGCCTAAAATACCTCCAACAGTAATAGCAACAACGTTAGAAAATACAATAAAATATGTAAAATCAGAAGGAGGAAATCCTGATTTAATAACAGAAGAAGTATTAGATACTACTTTTAACGCTATATATAATGGAGAAATATCTAAAGATTCTATAGCAGAAATATTGTTACATTATAGCAAAAATGGAGGAGATATAAAATCAATAATAGCTCAATACCAAAAACTTAGTGATAGCGAATTAGAAAAAATAATTAAAGAAATAATATCTACAAACAAAAATGAACTGCTCAGCAAAAAAGACAAAGCATTTAATATAGTTATGGGAAGAGTAATGTCAAAAGTCAGAGGTAAAGCAGAAGGCAAAAAAGTAGCAGAGCTAATTAAGAAGGAATTAGAAAACTTTACATAGATGAAGAATTACCCCCGAACCCGAAAGATGACGAAAAGGCATTTGTCGGATGGTTAATTACATGATAAGTAAAAAATTAAATAAATACCCATTTGATATAATTCAAGATATTCAACTTGAAGATGAAGACCTAAATATCGAACAGCTTCCACAAATATTGAAATTAATGAATGTAAAAAATATAAAATGGGAATATAACGCAAGAATAAAAGGAGTAGATGGATCAGAAATAATAACACAAGGAAATAAAGAAGAGAAAAAAGAATACCTTATAATTACACCAATAGAAATAACATCTATACCTTGGAATTTTCCTATAATAGATTCTAAAAATATAATAGACCTTGCTTTAGATCTTTTACCTTATGAAGAAGGAGAAGGATACATAAATCCATCACCTTGGGATAGAATAGAATATATAGACAATAAATATATACAAATGAAAGCAGGAGAAGTAACAAGCAATCTAAAAGAACTAGAAAAGACAGATACTAAAGTTCAATATAATTATGGTTCAGTAAAAATATCTACAAACTTCTATAATCCGATATTTCACTATTTAAATCCTCTATACTTAGAAACTTCTAGAAAGCCAATCTTATCATCTAGCTTTATGTCTATTGAGGGAGATAAATCCATTGCAATAGCTTCTTCTTCTCCTTTTGAAATTTCTTTCAATAGAGGCGATATAAATATAGAAGGAAAAGAAATTTACATAATGAAATTAAACTCTTGGAATGAAGAAAGACCATTTAGACTTAACTGGAATTTAAATAATAAAATTATAAAAACTGATTTTAAACCTAAGTATAATATAAGCTTATATAGAGTAGAACCAGCTTCGATAATTCCACTATATTTTAATTATGATAAGAATAACAAGGTTTTAAACTTGTCAGTAATAAATATGTCTAATGATGATGTAATTGCAACAATATACTTTTCAGCTAGAATAGAAAGTGTAGAAATAGATGGAGAAAATACAGAACCAGAATTCGATAGAATTAGATTTCCAATCAGAAGATGGAGAATAAAAAACTTAAAAATAAAGACAAGAAAACTGCTTGAAGCTTACATCAAAAGAAAAATCATTGCTTAATAACTGCAGAAGTCTCATATATACACGTAGGTATTTCAATACCATTTCTTTTTAATGCTTTTTTACCCTCAGCACACAATAAGCAATAGTAAGTGGACAAATCCAAATTATTTCCAGAATATACTTTTTCTACTAAATCACTTATCATATCCATAATTCTTTTATCTCTTTCTATTAAGTTTCTAGAAGCGTTACCTCTTTTCTTGTCCATATAATTCTTTACTGCTGCTGGAGTTACACCCATTAGTTTAGCTGCTTCATAAATAGGTAACCCTTTTTCCTTTACTAGCTTAGTAGCTATTATTGACCTTACTGCAGGCAAAATTTCTTTTACTGAAATTTCACATGGAGGAGTAATAGACATAATCGTTCCTACTTTAAATTTGTAAAAAGACATATAAAAATATTTGCATTATAATTCACAAGTTTTGCATCCGCCAGCGTAGTTCTCTGAAACTTCTACAAATTGTTCTTTTAGTCTTAGGTTTGAAGGTAATAGTGTTGATGTTTTCTTTTTCTCTTCTTCTTGTTTTTTCTCTTTTTCTTCTCTTTCTTTCTTTAATCCGAAGTAGATTACTTGTTGTGATTTTGATTTGTCTCTGTAAATGGTGACTCCTTTAATTCCTAGTCTCCACGCTAGTAAGTAAACGCGTTCTACTGTTTCTTGTGGCTCTTCTGATCTTAAGTTAATTGTTTTTGATACTCCAGAATCATTCCATTGTTGCCAGGCACCTTGATGAAGCAGATGAAACTCTGGCGAAATTTCATGAGCTGTCCTAAATAATTTCCTAATTGTCGCTGGCATAAACACATTTTCACCAACTGTTCCAGTCTCAGCTACTTTCTTCACTACTTCAGGATTATCTAACTCATATTTTCTTAAGTATTCTAGAAAGAGCGGATCAATCTCCATAAACTTACCAACTGCGACATTCCTTATGAAAGCTAAAGCAAATAGTGGTTCAATCGATGATGATGTTCCTGCAATTATTGATATTGTACCAGTTGGAGCAATAGAAGTAACAGTAGAATTCCTTAATCCGTATTTTAACCTTTCCTCTTTAAGTTTAGAGAAATCTAGCCTATCTACAGTCTCAGTAAGTTTCTTAACGTAAGCAGATGGAGTTTGATCAACCTTTACAATATCTTTTAATTCATCAAATGACTTGGCAGAATCAAATATGTCATGATATAAATTAGCATCATAAGCTGGGAAGGATCCTTTCTCTTTTGCAATTTCTATTGACGTTTTGAATGCCTCATAGTAGATAAACTTAGCCAATTGATAAGAGAAGTAAATTGCGTCAATAGAATCATAGGGAATATTCAACTTGATAAGCATTCTCGCTAAACCCATTACTCCTAATCCTACTTTTCTAGTCCTCTTCGTTGCTTCTTCAATTTGCTTTAATGGATAACGATTAGCATCTATTACATTATCTAAGAATCTTACAGCATAATGAATAGTCTCAGCCAAGCCATCCCAATCGACTATTGGTTTTCCATCTCTTTCTATTACAAACTTTTCTAAGTTTATCGATCCTAAGTTACAGCTCTCCCAAGGTAATAATGGTTCTTCTCCACATGGATTAGTAGCGTTTATTTTTCCTAAGTACCAAATAGGATGCCTTCTATTGATTGAGTCTATGAATAAAAGTCCAGGATCACCGCTATCCCATGCTCCTTTAACAATTTCCTCAAATAATGTTCTAGCATTTATCCACCTAGTTATTGCACCTTCTTTTTCTGCGATTGTAAGTGCTTCATCTACTGTTATTATTCTGCTTTCATCTAGAGCTACTACACCGCCTTTTTCTTCTAATTCTGAAAGTATCTCCTCTTGAACCCATTCCTCACTCATGTAATTTCTTGCCTTAGTTATATAGTAATCATGATCTGTGCCTGGAATCCTAGTTTTCCTAGGAGTAATAAGAGGTACTTGTTCTCCTTTCTCTACTTTCTCCATAACGTAATCGTACATTCCTACTGAAATGTTAAAATTCTGAAGTTGAACATCCTTTAATTCCCCACTCTTAGAATGAATAAAATCCTCAATATCAGAATGCCATACGTGCATTACACCCATATTAGCTCCTCTTCTTTTTCCACCTTGCTTTACTACATCAGTTGACACATCGAAAATCTTCATAAATGATACTGGACCTGAAGCTACTCCAGCTGTTGATGCAACTATATCTCCTTTTGGTCTTAACTCTGAGAAATCGAATCCAGTACCTCCACCTTGTTGATGAACTAATGCCATTGCTCTAAGCGTGTCATATATTCCGTCTCCTTGTGGTGTAGTCATTGAGTCTTTTACTGGAAGGACGAAACAAGCTGATAAGATACCTAGTCTTGTACCACTATTCATTAACGTTGGCGTGTTAGGTAAGAATTTTAAGTTACTCATTTTTTCGTAAAATTCTTCTTCTATTTTTCTAACTTCTTCTTCTGTCTTGCCGTACATTTTTTCTACTGATGCTAAGAATTTGGCTACTCTTCTGAACATCATCTGTGGTGTTTCTATGTATCTTAGAGTATTAGGATCCTTTAGTAAGTATCTAGCTTCTAGCACTTTCAAAGCATTATATGAAAGCAGAAGATCCTTTGGATCAAACTCTTTCCAATTGCCTTTTCCATATACGTGGTTATATATTCTAGCCAGGACGAATCTTTTTGCTAAGTCCAACATCTCAGGATGTTCTAGTGAGGATTCTATTAGGTTTCTTTCTACTATGTCTGCTATTGTTTTTGTATCTATAGTATTGTCTTTAGCATTCTGTATAGCATCATTAGCAATATTGTCTATAATATCAGATGGAACAAAACCTAATTTTATAAGAATTTTTTCTAACTTAAATTCCTCTTTTTTACCGTCACGCTTAACAACTTTGAGCTTATTAATAGATAATGTGCTTATAGTAGATTGCATAAGTGTATCAATTAATATTATCGACTCACATTTAAACTTCTTTTCCTTAAATTGGTGGTACTACTGAATCTTAGTACTGAATTCTCATACTAGACTTCCTATGAAATTATTTCATGATATTATATATTGATATAATGATGATTATATTACTGTTATATATTATTTTCTAAAAATCGTATTAAATTCTATGTTAAATATTCTTAGAAAATAGATATACTTACAGTTATCTCCCACTGCAGGATTAACTGACATTAAATCTCAAAGAAACTATGAATTAAATATTTTGTGTTATTTATAGATTAAAAAGCTAAAAGTTATTTTAACTTAACCTTATCTAGTTATTATTATGAAATCGAAAAAAGGAAAACAAAGACCATATCATAGAATGCATTTCTCTAGAAAATAAATAATTTTTTGAAAAATTGTAGCTAGAATCTCTAGAAATCTGAAACACTTAAAAATACTTGCATATATTAAAAAGCCTATGAATAGGGCAGAAATTCTTTACAAAGCATATAAGGAAAGAAAGTCAATAAATCCATTTGAAGTAACAGAAAATCAGGCTAATGAAATTTTCAACGAATTTTCTTCTAAATTAATAAAAGATGAAGGATTAGGAGGGTACAAGATTTCTCTAGTTACTAAGGAACACCTAATTAGATTTCATGGAAAAGAGCCAATGTATGGAATATTAACAAAACCAATGATAACAGAAGATAAAAACGTAGAGTTATGGTTCGAAAATCATTTTGCAGAGCTTGAAGTAGTATTTTTGGCAAATCATTGTACGCCTTTAAATATATCGGAATGCATAAAAAATATCAGATTAGGAATAGAGATTCCAGGTACACGTTTTAACACATGGAATTTAAATGCTTTACAACTAAAGGCAGATGATTCTGCAGCAGGAAGACTATACGTAGGAGATAAAATTGAATATCCTATTAAAAACGAGTATTCTATGTACATAAACGATAAGCTAGTAGGAAAAGGAAAACCTAACTTCATTTATGGAGAGCCATTAGATATGCTAAAATGGTTAGCAAGCAAATTAGGAGAAATTAATGGTTATATATCCTCTGGAGTATTTATAGGGCCTTTTGTAGTCAAAAAAGGAGATAAAATTACTGTAGAGGGAGACACTAATATTGAGATAAAATTAGTATAATATTAAAATCATAAATAATATACTTGAAATAAAATAAGCTAAGATATTTATTAAAATTTTTAATGAGAAACAATAAAAACTGGTCAGCTAATAAAGTTATAACTCGAAAATTTATAATGTAAAATTGACGAAAAAATGAACGAGAAAAAGAAGACTTATACGTTTGGCGACATAATCATACGTGAAGTCAAAAGACGGTATTATGTCTATTTATCGAGAGAGTCGAGTACTGACGGAAAGGAACATTACATCGGTCCCTTAGACGACGTTGTTAAAAAAAATTACATCAAAAATAGGAGTGGGGGGGTGTGGGGGTTGATCCCCCACAGCGGGCCCGCCGGGATTTGAACCCGGGACCACTGGCTCCGCAGGCCAGCACTCCGTCCTGGCTGAGCTACGGGTCCAAAATATGCTTTACATACGAGTTAAAGAATTTATACCTAAGGCATTTAATCCGTTTCTTAGTACTGTTTCTACGCCTTTAACGATGTATAGTCTAGTTATTCTTTTCTTTTCATCTGGTTCTTGAATAACTCTTTCTTTATCATACCAAGAATTAAATGTGTCAGCTAAGAATCTTAGAAACATAGTTAAGTTCTCTGGCTGTAAATAATCAGCTGAACTCATAAAAACTTCAGGGAATTTTGCTATCATAATTAATAGTTGTCTTTTCTCATTCTTTAAGTCAGATTCGTCTATTTTCTGAATATCCAATTTATCAGTAGATTTATTTAAAATATTATAAGCTCTAGCATAACTATACTGTAAATATGGACCACTATTCTCTTCAAAGTTTGCTACTCTAGCTATATTAAAGGATACAGGCTTATTAGATGAAACAGAAATTATAGCATATCTTATTGCTGCATTAGCAATTTCTTTGATGTTTTCTAAAACTCCTTTTTTCTCTTGAATTTTTGTTTTTACTACTTCACTTACTTTATCGTAAATATTATCAAATGAAATATATCTTCCTAATCTTCCGCTCATTCTTAATCCTTGTACTGTAACCATACCGTATGAATAATGGATTAGTCTTTTTGCAATTTCTGGATATCCAAGCAAATATAATGATGCTCTAAGTTGCATTTGCGACACTGATTGTTGTTCTGCTATTACATTTATTACTTCGTCTGCGTTAAATTGGGAAAATTTGTATAGAGTATAAGCTATATCTCTTATAGTATATAGAGAAGTTCCGTCAGATCTCATTAGGACTAAAGGTGGAATTTCGAATCCTTTTGGTATTTTTAATTCCTCCCTAACCTTATCATCCAAAAATTTTTGTAAGTCTAATGCTACCGTTCCCTTATAAGAGATTCTTGCAACAGATTCTAAAGCTAAATCTAAAATCTTTCCTACATCACCATTCCATAAAAGATCACTTTCATAATCGAAATTATCATATGAAATATGAAGATTCTCAAGACTTTCCTTAAATCCTTCTAATGCATAGTTAACATACTTCCTTACTATTTGTTTTGTTTTTGAATCACCGCTTTCATAAAGCTGAATTATTTTTGATATTTCAGCCTCTGGATCTTTATCGCTATTAACGCCATTTAGAATCCTATTAAAATAATCTTGGTTTCTGCTTTCTAATTCTGATGCAACTGCTATTAGCTCGTCTCTTTTACTTATTTTTTCCTTGTATTCTTGTTCTGATGCGGATTTTAATTCTTCTGTGATTTTTCTAATTTCTATAATTACATTTGTTATAGCATATATTTGACCTAACCATTCGTCCTTTTTTTGTCCTTCTGGTGGTTCTGGGTAATCTAATTTAGAAAGACCATATATAAGTAACGCGACTTGTCTTCCTCCATCGTTAACGTAAAATCTTGAATTAACCTCATGACCTCTAGCTTTTAATAGTCTAACTAATGTGTCACCAATTATTGCGTTTCTTAAATGACCTACATGAAGAGGGTGAATTGGATTAGCACTAGTGTGCTCTACGACTATTCTTAAAGGTTTTTCAACTTTTATAATGCCATAATTTTCATTAAAGTTACTAAATATTTCTTTCATTAAATTTAATTCATTTAATCTAACATTAATGAAAATTTTATCTTTTGTCATTTCTTTAATGAGATAACCAGAATATTTTACTTCAATATCTCTTTTTTTAGATACTGATGGTAATGGTAATGATAAATCAGCTATTTCAGACTTTGGATACTCAATACTATTTAAAATCTTTTCCTTATCAACTTCGATTATTTTTGATAAATATTCTGCCATTTCTTCTTTTGCTTTTGCTAATGCATACACAATGTGGTATTAGGGGAATACATTTTAATTTCTTTGCTGGATAAGTCATTATTTATGAAAGTAGCTGATGTATTAATAGTAGAGGATTTAAGTAATAAAATAAGTGAAAATAAAGTCAAAGAAGCATTAAGCAATATCAATGTAAATGAAGTAGAAAAAGTTATAATAAACAAAGTTCATATACCCAGTTTTTCAGATGATAATATTATAGGAATTCATGTAATAGTGAGAGAAGTTGCAGAAGCGTGATATATGCCCTTATTATAAGAATGGTTTTTGTATTTCTTCTATGTTAGATAACCCTTCAGAAATAGTTGTAAGCCCAGATAGATGCTTTAAGATGTATAAAACTTGCAGATACTACGTTGATACTGGAGAAAATAGTGAATCTCAAGGGCTAGAAAAATTCCAAGAGGAAAAAATTGAGCAAGAAGTTAAATTTTATCCTAAAGTGAATCTTATTCAAGAAAATATAGATAGTGGGTGTGAATTTTTCCAACTAATGAGAATGGAAAATGGATTTATAGCTTATTGTAAAATACTAGATAGAATAATTACAGAATCACAGGCAAAGCAATGCCATGCAAATTGGGATAAATGCCCATTAAGAAATCTTTAATTTAATCCGTTCCTAACTTAGCATATTTTCCGTCTTCTAGTAAGGTTACTTGACCTTTTTCTGATAAGCTTGCTAATGCTCTTCTTATTTTATCTTCACTAGCTATTCCGGATAATTTACTGTGCAATTCTTTCAAATTCATAGGCTTTTCAGTTAATAAGTCGAGCAAAATCTGTTTCAATTCTTCTTCGTTAGGAGCTGTCATTACTACTATATCTTTATCAGAATATACAACTTTTAGTTTATTTTCAACTTCCTCCGAATCTTCTAAATCTTTTTTCTTCCTCCTTTTGCTACTCATCACTAACCACTATTTTCTCTATTACTTTTTATCCTTTTAAATATTAATTAATATGCGATCATGCTAATCCTTTTATACACTTGGAGTATTATAACATGTTAGGCGAAATATTTTGAGCCCTCCAGATTTCCTAAGGCATATCGCAAGCAAAGTATTTACTCCAAATACTCTAGACCCTAAAAGATTGGATGATGTAAGAAGACTTTTAGCAGTAGCTGAAACAAAATATAAGTTTTCTTCATATGGGGGAAATCCCAAAAAACTTGTGGATTATTTACAAAGTCCTGATTTTACCGAACTAACCTTACTCGTAGGAATTGATTTAACTAAAAAGTTACTAGAAGAAATAATTAACTCATATGATATGACTGAAATTAAAAATATAGCAAAAAAATTATTAGAAGAATTTAATGGATATACAGAGACTGAAAATTCCTCCGATACTTTGGTTACATATAATAAAAAGAGTTTAGCTTAGGGAAGGCATTCCGCCACCCATTCCTGCACCTTCTCCGCCTTCACCAGATCCACTTTCTCCTCCTGCTCCTCCTTTTCCTCCACTACTCTTTAATTGAGATGCTGCTATTAAATCATCAATCTTCAAAACTGCTGTAGCAGCCTCTGTTGCACTCTTTAAAACTTGTCTCTTAACTCTTATCGGTTCTACTACATTTAGACTTAACATATCGTCAACTATTTTTCCATTAATAGCGTCAACACCAGAGTTAACTAATCCTTTAGCATGTCTTGCTCTTAGATCCATCAAACTTGATATTGGTTCCATTCCTGCAGTCTCAGCTAAGATCATTGGTATTTCTTCTAACGCATCAGCATATGCTTCAATTGCTAATTGTTCTTTCCCACCTACTGATCTAGCATACTCTCTCAATCTCATTGCTAATTCTATTTCTACTGCTCCTCCGCCTGGTATAATAATTGGTTCCATTAGTATATTCCTTAGTGAATGTAATGCATCATTTATACTTCTCTCTGCTTCATCTAATGCCATATCGTTTGAACCTCTTAGCAATATATTTACTGACTTTGCGTTCTTAGCTCCCTCAATAAATACCATCTTATCATTTCCTACTTTTCTTTCTTCTACTAGTTCAGCGTAACCTAAATCTTCTGGTGTAGCATCCTTAATACTACTAATTATTCTAGCTCCCAATGCTTTTTCTAATTTTTCTATATCACTTCTCTTTACTCTTCTAACTGCTAATATTCCCTTCTTTGCTAAGAAGTGTTGAGCTATATCATCAATACCTTTCTGGCATATGACTACGTTAGCTCCTATTGATGCTAATTTGTCTACCATGTCTTTCAAGTACTTTGCCTCTTCATCTAAGAATGACTTAATTTGTTCTGGACTAGTTATGCTTATTTTTGCTGATATTTCAGGTTTTTCAACTTCTAATGCTGCATCTAATACTGCTATCTTAGCTTTTTCTACTCTTCTAGGCATTCCAGGATGTACTACTTCTTTATCTAAAACTATTCCTTTTACTAAGGTTGAATCTTCAATACTTCCTCCTTTCTTTTTATCAATCTTTATCAAATCTAGGCTTACATTATATCCTCCAGTTGGTAAAGGTTCTGCAATTGAAGTTACTGCATCAATTAGTATATCCATGATTTTCTCTAGCTCTTTACCTTCAGCTAAGAATTTACTTGACATAGTAGTGTATACAATCTTTCTTAGCTCATCTCTTGTGCTTGCAGCATTTAGATCAGATACGTTTATTTTAGTACCAATCTGAGGTAGAATCTCTAGAGCTTTATCAAATGCCTTCTTAAATCCATCTATTACTATTGTAGGATGAATGTTTTGATCAATTAATGCATCTGCTTTCTCTAATAGTAAACCTGAAAGGACTACAGCACTTGTAGTTCCATCTCCTACCTCTGCATCTTGTGCTTTTGCTGCTTCAACTAATAGTTTAGCTGCTGGATGTTGAATTTCCATTTCTTTTACAATTGTTGCTCCATCATTTGTGATTGTTACGTCTCCAAAACTGTCAATTAACATCTTATCTAATCCTTTAGGTCCTAGACTTGTCTTTAGCATTTCTGCTAGTGTTCTTGCTGCTAAAATATTGTTTTTTAATGCTTCTTTTCCACTATTTCTAGATGTACCTTCTTTGAATAGTAAGACTGGAACTCCAGACGACATCTTGCGACCCTTCAGCAGACCTTTAGTATCGCTTATATATAAACTTAACTCTAAGAAGATTATGAGTTAAACTAAAAACAACTTTAGAGAAGATGAAAAAGATTTGCTCTGCGTTAAATGTAATAAAAATTATGCGGAAGTTTATATAAGCGGTAAGTATTTATGTAAATTTTGCTCTAGAGACGAAATAATAAAAAGAGTTAGAAGAGAATTATCTTCTACTAGATTTTTAGATAGAAATGATGCAGTTCTAATAGTATTTCCAGAGTTTTATAAGGACGTGTCATATTTAATAAAAAATGTAATTAATAGAATATGTAAAGAATGTAAAATAAACTTCTCATTTGAAGAAATTTCTGATGAAGGTGATATAAATAAAACACTATGGGATACGGTAATTAAAATTAAGAACTCTACTGAAAATAAAATTATACTACCCTTTACTGCAGATTTTTATTTAGCATACCTCATTTATTCTACTTCTACTAGAAAATATTACTATATTAATCTCTACGATATTATAATACATGCATTTGATAAAAATATATTTGTTCCGCTTTATAATACACCATTAACTGAATTGAAAGGATTCTCTGAAGTAACTGGGGAGTTAAATGTAAAAGACGAGCTGTTCAATATCATATTAAAATGGAGTAAGAATAATTTTAGTGATAATGAAATTTATCATTCTTTTGGAAATTCTATACAGTTGATTATGGATAACATAAAAGGTAGATGCAATATCTGTAATGCACTACTTACTTCGACTGACTTTGCGTGCTGTGAATATTGCTCAAAATCTTTTTCTCATCTTTGTTTAGGACCACTTCAAAGTAAAGTTGAGGAAGACCATTAGAAGGTTTAATTTTTGATGGAGCTACTGCTCCTTCAGGCGTATAATAAAAATAACCTGATGTTAATATTTCTTTAAAATCTGATGGATTAACTTCTTCTAATTCTTTTAGTAATTCAATCACATTTATTTGTGTTTTTAATTCTTTCATACTAATTTCGTAATCACATACCTTACATAGTAAGTCAGGCATTATAGAATTAAATCCACATCTAGGACATGTTATAGGAGAAACTATTCCAAATATATTCCAATTATATTTTAATATCTCTATCAAATCTTGTCTATTTTTCTTTAAGGCCATCTTATATAATTTTGGAGCTAAATTTACTATACCATGCTTGGTATTATATACTACAAATTCAAATTGGTCATCTGTTAGATTATCTATATCTATAATTCTGATTAATTTCATTGCAAGGAATTCCATCATAGCATCTCTGTTAGCTAGTAGCCTGTTTAGTATTGTGCTAGATTTTGGTTTTGATTTCACTTGACCTACTGCAGCTACAAATGGCTCTTTTATTAATTCCTTATATTCTTCAGGTTTTAATTTAAGAAAAGATATATTTAAACCATTTATCATCTCATCTAAGTATTCATTTAACAATACTTCTGCATCAATATATTTTTCCTTTTTTTGTTTTTTATTAGTAGTTTTTTTCTGATTATCTTCTTCTTTTTTGTCAGATTTTTTTCTTGGCACTAAAATTCACTTGTATTTTAATAAAATATATTTTACATTGATTGAGCTAGATCTAGGAAATCTAATGGTAGTATTTTCTTCTTAGAAGTATATTCTTGATATTTTCCATCTAGAAATGCAAGGAATATTGGACAATTTTCATATTTTCCTTCTCTAGTACATTTATTTTCTCCATTGGCTGTACTACTTAGTGTTAAAAAGCAACTAGAAGTTTTCTTATCATAATAAGGACATAGTTTATAATACGTTTTAGCGCTCTTCATCATTTTATCAATCCATATTTTTTTATGATCTTTTTTCTCTGCTTCTTTTTCTGCTTTTGCTAATGCTTTGCTTATTTCATCTTCGGACATCTTAACTGACTTATTAGAGGACAAATATTCCACCTCATAACTTAACCTTAAGACTTTTTGGTTAAATAGATTACTACTACTATATCAAGTTTTTTGTCAAAGAATATTCATATAAGTTTGTATAAAGTTTAACGTAAATAGGACCAGCTAGACAAGAAATCAAAACTATAAGAAGTATATATTAACAGTTAAGTTTCTCTTTGAATGTTTTAGAAAAACCGATTCTGAGACCTAATTTTGGATCTTGATATAAATAAAGAATTCTTTTTGTTTGTAATTGCCTAAGAATTTTGAATAACCAACCCATATCAGCTTTGTATTCTTCTTGTAATTGATCAATATATATGTATGTCGAACCCCATTGTTTATATTTGTCTATAATGAATAACAGTATATCTTTTTCGTCATTGTCTAATTTTTCTAAAATTTCTTTCACACATTCCTCTGGATTCATGTTTTGTTGTTTTTTGGCTTTAGAATTGGTTTTTGAGTCAATAAACGACAAAACTTCCTTCTCTGCTTCTTTTTTGTTTTGTTGTGTTTTGTTGTTTTTTGAGTCTTTAACTTGTTCTACCATTTGTTTAGCAATAACAAGCATTTCTTTAAACCTAGAATTAGAATATGAATCTATGATAGCTTTTGCCAAATTTTCTCCTTCAGGTGTTAAATACCATCTACCACCATCTTGATAAACTAAGTTTTTCTTTTTCCAATAACTAAGATAACTACTAATGTATTTAGTTTGATAACCTAAATTAGATGCAATTTCTGATGTTCTTAATGGTCTTGCGTTAAGTAAAACTATTATAGCCTCCATTAGTTTTGATCTTGGAGACGCATTCAATTGATTTGCTATTTCATTAGAGAGTCGCTCTACTTCAGAATCGTCCACGCATATATTTTATGATTTGAAAATATAATGTATAGGAAAGATTGCTAAAACAGTAATATCATAAGATTTTAGATAGAGTCATACTTACATGTTTTCATTGCATAAAATTCATTATATCCAACTATTATTGTATATATTCCTTCTAATTTTTTATCTATTATTGGATCACCTGAATCTATTCTTAAGCATTTTATTGTATTTAATTTATTTTTCGTAGAGAGAATATAAATATTATTTTTATCTATTCTCTTTAATACTTCAGGTCCTATTTCTTGATTACCTCTACCTAAGATAAAGCCTTGTCTGCCTATTGGCGTAA
Source organism: Acidianus manzaensis (assembly GCF_002116695.1). Lineage (NCBI taxonomy): Archaea > Thermoproteati > Thermoproteota > Thermoprotei > Sulfolobales > Sulfolobaceae > Acidianus > Acidianus manzaensis. The sequence continues at coordinate 2,168,725 of NZ_CP020477.1, read as the reverse complement.
GAATTAATTTTAACTCCCCAGTTAATTGAAGTAGATCCATATAATTTACATTTTGAAGAAATAATTTCTTACCTAAAAATATGTCAGTAGATAAGAAATTTGGTTTATACCCTAATTTTTCTTCAATTCTTTTTACTGTGCTGCCTGGGCCTAATATATAATAAATGCTATCGTTAACCATTATATTTTCTATCACATAATCTGCTATTTCGTCTAACTCTGAACTTTCGGAGTGCACTTCTTCTTTACTTTCAACTAGTATATTCTCATAATCTACTGTATACGCGATATCGTAAACTTTTACATCATATATTCCTTTTCTGTATTTGTCTTCATCTATATCTAGAATTTCTGCAGTTTTTATTTTAGCTAAGCCTTCAATAAACGCTTTAAGTAGTTTTCCAGCATTTTCTGGAGTTGACGCAAATACTCCACTGTGCATTTTCACTCCAGTGGGAATTCCAAGTATTGGTGTTTTTTTATTTCCTAGCTTTATTCCTTCTGCTACATCTCTAGCTGTTCCGTCTCCTCCTGCAAATATTATCAGATCAGTGAATTGAGATAGTATTTTTGATGCTAATATTGTATCTTCTCTTGTAGTTCTTTCCTTTTCTCCTACATCTATTGTATGATAATTTAAATTAAAAGAAATTAGAAAATATTCTCCCATTTTCATTTTTGGAGTAAAATATTCTATGTTATTAGGCGCATTTTTTAAAAATCTTGATATTTTATCTTTAGTATCTGGATTTTCTATATATAAATTATCACTTCCTTTTTTTCCTAATTTTCCTCCAGAGCCTGCATACGGATTAACTATTAACCCTATTTTCAAAAAGTATCAGCCCCACCTTGTATGCTAGATGAATATCGTCAGGTGTTATGAATACTATTAGATCATTATTCTCACATTTTTCACAGTGTTTTTTAATTTCTTCTATTAATCCTGGAATCGAGAATTCGCTTGTTTTTGGTGGCAGTTCTATTTCATTGGATTTTATTATTGCTATTAATGCTGCATTTGCTCCTGCTTTTATTATCATATCTCTTAGTTGTGTAACTTTAATTTTGTTCAGTAAATCTGCTTCGTTTTTAGCTATAATCATCATTGAATTCCAAGAAATTGATTTTAATTCTGTTTTTTCTATCGAAATCTTAGAATTCCATTCTGATAAAAGCTCTTTTCCAAGTTCTGTAAGTTCTGCTCCTCCTACTTTATCTACTTTTATAATATTAGATTCCTTTAATCTTTTTAAGAGAGTTTTTACTGTAGCTTCACCTAATCCTAATTTTCTTATTAGTGTTGGTCTTCCTATTGGTTGTTCTTTGTAGATAATGTCCATTGCGTAAATTACATGTGCTTCATCAAAGTTGGGTCTATTGCCTTGTTTTGGTTTTGTGATGTCATTAATTATCAATTGGATATCCATATTTATTATCTAGTTTTTCTGTTTTAAAAATATGCTAAGAGGTAAAAGTTTCATATGTTTACTAGATTTTAGTAGAGAAGAGATACAAAATTTTATAGATGTGTCTTTTATGATGAAAAATTTTGTTAAAACTAATAATATACCGAAATCATTACAAAATAAGAGAATAGCTCTGATTTTTGAAAAAACTAGCACTAGAACTAGAGTAAGTATGGAGTCTGCTATTAACTTATTGGGTGGTTTTCCTATTGTTCTGAATAAAGGCGATATTCAATTAAGTAGAGGAGAACCAATAGAGGATACTGCCAGAGTTTTAGGTAGATTTGTTCATGGAATAGGAGCGAGAGTTCTGGATCATAATAGTTTAATAAAATTAAGAGATTATTCTGGTTTGCCTGTAATTAATTTGCTTAGTAACTTATCTCATCCTCTTCAGACTTTAGCTGATTTTATGACTATAAAGGAGAAACTCGGAACATATGACAAGCCTATAGCGTTCATAGGAGATGGAAGAGATAATGTTTTACTTAGTCTTATGGCTTTTGTAGCTAAAATGGGTTTAGAGCTAAGAGTAGGTTCTCCTAAAGAATTTAGACCTAACGAAGATTTTTGGAAGAGGATTGAAGAAGAAGCAGAGGAGTCTGGAGCTATCATAGATTTTTATGAAGATCCTTATGAAGCTGTTAGAGGAGCTTATGCAGTTTATACTGACGTTTGGGTAAGTATGGGAGAAGAGAGTATTGCAGAGAAAAAGAAGGAAATATTGAAAAATTATAAAGTCACCGAAGATCTCATGAAGTATGCTTCTTCACATGCTATTTTCCTTCATTGTCTTCCTGCTGTAAGAGGAGAAGAAGTTGAGGCTAATGTAATTGATGGAAAACAAAGCGCAGTATGGGATCAAGCGGAAAATAGGCTATATACTGCTATGTCTGTTTTGTCCTTGATTATTTGAGAAGAAATCTTCTATATTTTTTTGTGTGAATAATAATTTTATACTTTTTAATTCAGCTAAATTTATTTTTGCTTGTAATCTGGAGTTAACAAAAGATATTGCTTCTTTCAGATTATCGAATTTTCCAATCTTATTTTCCATAGCATTCTTTACAGTCTCCCTTATGTGCCAATTTCCTAAAGGTGCAAAGTATTCGCTTGTTATTTCTCTTATAATGATTATTCCTGATTGTCTTTTGATTTTATCTAAGTACTCTAATGTAGAAAATCTAGCTGCCATATATCCTCCATCCATAAAACTGTATTCTCCCCAGAAATTTTCTTTCAATTCCGAAATAACTAATTCATTGGTCCATAAGGATAATGGATGCCATATTTCTATCCAGATTACGTTATATTTTGATGGATATAGAATTACATGAAAATAGTTACCTAAATATTTCTGGTAAAAAACTAGAATATCATTTATTTCATTATAAGTAGCTATTTTTTGTAATAACTTTTTACCTATAGCAGAATCTACTGCAGTTATTGCCCAGCGTGTTGGAACTAGTTTTCTGTCCTTTTTTATTCCTAATAGACCAAGCGATATAGCATTTATTATTTTATAAACGTCATATCCATTTTCGTAAAGAGTTATTATCCCCTTTTCTGCTTTTATGTCGTCAAATATCAATTTATCTAATGTTTCAGTAATTTTAGGATTTTCAGTAATTTGGATTTTTTCACTTTGTGCAGTGGGTCCTCTTGGAGCTAAGTATCCATCGAATTTTAACTTGGGTAAGATAGATCCTGATATTTTAGCTTCTGATGCTACTGGTTTTTCAGATACTGAACTTAAAGATATTTCTTTTTCGTATAATTTCCACGGATCATTTATTTTTGCATCTAAAATATTAGAGATTAGAGCAGAACGGTAATTGATTATTTCATAGATTGAGGCTTTTCCCCACCATCCTTTTGGATCTTCAAATTTTTTTGCTTCTTCCCCATTTATTTCTGGGGGTATATTAAAAAGTAATTTTACGTTTGGATAGTTCTTTTCTCCTATAACTATACTTGGAGGAGTTGAGCCTTGAATTAGATCTTTATTGTATATTTTATTTACTACATCTATTGTTGATCTAAAACGCTCTAAAATTGGACATGTGGTTAGTCCACATAAGTGTTTATTTCCCTTACACTTTACGCATAATTCTGCAGGTATTTTTCTCAAATTTTCCTCTCAATATACCATTGTGCAATCTTTAATTTAGCTATTATTGATAATCCTTTGCCTACTGGATTTACATCACCTTTTCTCAAGATCTCTAGAATATCATCTATGTCAAATTCGTTTAATTCTATTTCATTATAAGCTGAACCTAGTGCTTCTTTCACATGTGAATCACTATTAGCAAAACCGGGGAGTTTAAGATCTTTCGATGCCTGATATGCTTTCTCGTTAGCGTTTTTTGGTGCTTTTGAATTAAAAATTTCTATAGCATCAAATTTATATTCAAAAACATGTTCTCCTATGCCTTTTCTAAAAATATCAAATGGATGAGAAGGGAAAACTAGACAAGAGTTCTCATGTGCATAATCTATTAATGATTTTATTTCTTTAGGAGGATTTGGAGGAAAATTACATAAAATTACAACATGACCAAATTGTGTAGTTACTTCTTCTCCTGGAATTACTTGATTTTTTATTTCGTTTGAGATTCCTTTACTTGTATCATGGTCTGTAATTGCTATTATTATGCCTTGCTTTTTTGCATAGTTTATCATAGTTTGTGGTTCTTCTTTTCCATCACTATATTTAGTGTGAACGTGAAGGTCTATTTTCATACGTATCCTAACTCTTTCATGACTTCGAGAGTTAGAATTGTTATTCCTGCTGCACCTCTAATTAAATTGTCTCCAAGTACTACGAGCCTTAGTACGTTGTTTTCGTAGCTTATCCTTCCGACTGATACTGCCATCCCATTCTCTAATTTTAGGTCTATTTCTGGTTGTGGTCTGGTTTCATCTTCATTAACTATAATTGGTGTTTTAGGCGCAGTAGGAAGATTTTTCTCTTGTGGTAGCGATTTAAATGATTTTAGTTCTTTTTTAATATCATCTACATCTATTTTATCTTCTTTATCTAGTAAGATGTTTATGATTCCCATATGTCCTACTTTTATTGGTACTCTTATTGATGTAACTCTGGAGTCAAGGTTTTTATCTATTATTTTACCATTGTTTAAGTCTCCTAGCATTTTACCTATTTCTTTTGGTATTTTTTCTTCTTCTCCCTTTATATATGGTATAATATTATTATACGCTGACATGAAAGATATTCCATTATATCCTGCTCCACTTACTGCTTGCAATGTTGTTATTATCATTTTCTTATTAAGCAAATTAGAAAGGGGTTTTAATGGTAGAGATATTATTGATGCGGTACAGTTTGGATTTTTTATTAGTAATCCGTTCCAGTTCCTTTTTGATTGTTGAGTTTTTAATAATTCTAGGTGCTCCCAATTTATTTCTGGGTTTATGAGGGGAATTTCTGGATCCATTCTATATGGACTTGCATTAGATACTACTGTCTTTCCTGCTCTAACTAGTTTTAGTTCTATATCTTCTGCCAGTTCATTTGGTAATGCTGACAAAACTACGTCTACATCTTTATGATCATCTGGTTCTGTGGAAACTATTTTAAGATCTTTTACGTTTTCGGGTATATCTCCACTTTCTACCCATTTTACTGCTTCTATGTATTTTTTACCAATTTTTGATGGTGAAGCACTTACTTTTTCTAGTTCAAAATAGGGATGATTTGCGAGTGTTTTTATCATTTTTTGCCCTACCATTCCGGTAGAGCCTAATAATGATACTTTTAGCTTATCCACTTCAAAACAACCTCATGTAAATCTTTTGCTAGATTATCTCCTTCATCTTTTTTAACTATAAAAGTGCTACTGACATTTTTTAGTCCTCTAGAAATAGAGAATATTTCGTATTGCATTGCTACGTTTTCTATTTCTTTAAATATTTCTTTATTTCTTAGTCCACATCCTACCACGCTTACTGCTGTTACGTCTTGAGTTTCTACATTGTCTATATCTTTAATTTCTTTTAATTTGTTTGCTAATATTTCAGATTCTTTAGAACTTACTACAAGACTTATTGTAGTTTCTGATGCAGGCTGTGATATAGAAATTATATTCGTATTCAAGTTTTTAGCTTCACTCATTACTCTTGCAGCTGATCCTATTTTACCTACTATGTTTGTGCTTTCTACAGTTATCATCTTTACGTTATCAAGTGTTGCTATTCCTTTTAATGTATCATTTTTTTCGCATATCCCGTTTACTGTTGTTTCTCCTTCATCATATAATCCTTCAATGATTACAGTCATGTTATTATTAAACATAGGTTCGAATGTTCTGGGGTGTAGCCTTTTTGCTCCCATTTGAGATAGTTCTACTGCCTCTTCTAATGATAATCTTTTGATTGTTTTTGCATTACTAAATTTTCTAGGGTCTGCAGTCATTATTCCTGGAACTTCTGTTATTAGTCTTACTTCATTTATGCCAAGAAGTTTTCCTAATAATGTTGCAGTAAAATCACTCCCTCCCCTACCTAGTGTTGTGTATTTTTCTGAAGTGCTTTTGCCTATAAATCCAGGTATTACTATGATTTTCTGTTTTTTGTCTAATAGATTTTTAGCTTCTATCTTTGATTTTTCTTCTATTATGTTAGCTTCTCCAAAGTTTTCGTCTGTTATAAGTAGTGCATCTGGATATTCTATAGCATCTAGTTTTCTTGATTGTAAAATTTTAGCTAATAATATTGATGCCATTCTCTCTCCGAAAGAGAGAATATAATCTCTAACTCTTGGAGTTATTTCATCTAATACTCTTATTGACCAAGCTATTTTGAATAATTCGTCAGTAAGTTTTGAGAGTTGTTTGAATCCGTCTTCAAATTCTTGGCCTTCAGCTAATTTTGATAGAATTTTTAAATGCTTATCATAAATATTTGTTACAATTTCTGTTGCTAATTCTCTATTTTCTGTAGCAGTAATTAAATCATTTGTTATGCCTTTTATTGCTGACGTTACTATTATCACTTTATCTTCTTTTTCTGCATATTTTTCAATTTTTTCTGCAATTAACTCATAGTCTTTGGAATCTTTTTGTATTGATCCTCCAATTTTAATTATTAGCATTTGTGTCACCCAATACAATTTTTTCTATATGATCTGGATTAATTAAAATTATTTTTGAATCCATTTTTAACATTGCATCAGGATCTTTTAAAGCATGACCAGTGAGTATTAGAACATTCTTTTCGTCCTTGTCTACTATTTGTTCTTTTATTGCCTTTTCGTATCCTGCTAATGCAGCAGATGAAGCTGGTTCTGCACCTATACCTTCTTCTCTTGCTAATTTCTTTTGTGCTTCTGTTATTTCAGAATCTGAGACTGATAATGCTGTTCCTTTAGATTCTTTTATTGCTTTTATTGCTTTTCTCCAGTTAACTGGTTTCCCTATTCTTATTGCTGTGGCTATTGTTTCTGGGTTTTCAAAGAATTCTGGTGTATCTAGTCCTTTTTCTACAGCTTTAGCTATTGGCGAAGCTCCTTCTGCTTGAACTCCTATCATTCTTGGAATTTTTTGTATTGCACCTACTTCGTATAACTCTGTGAATCCTTTCCAAATAGCATAAATATTTCCCGCATTTCCTACTGGAACTATTACGTTATCTGGTGCTCCTATCTCTTCTGCTATCTCATAAGCTATTGTTTTTTGTCCTTCTAACCTCCAAGGATTAAATGAGTTTAAAGGATAAACTATTCCTAGCTCTTTGTATAGTCTTATTACTGCAGACATTGCTATATCGAAGCTTCCGTTAACTTCTAAGATTGTTGCACCATATAATATGGACTGAGCTAATTTTCCTAATGCTACTTTTCCTTTTGGAAGGACTAAGTAGATTTTTAAGTTACCTCTAGATGCGTAAGCTGCTGCAGATGCTGCAGTATTTCCAGTAGATGCTGCTGTTACTACTTTGTATCCGCTATTTACTGCTGAGCTTATTGCTACTGTCATCCCTCTATCTTTAAAGCTTCCTGTTGGATTTGCTCCTTCAAATTTATAATAAGTTTGTTTATATATTTTGGAGGGAATTAATGGAGTATTTCCTTCATTTAGGCTTATTAATTTGTTATATATGCCTGGTATTGAATTTTTATATCTCCATACTCCTCTTCCTTTTAGATTATTAAATGAGAAGTCTTTCAATTTAACTTTTATTTCCATTATTCCTCCACATTTTGGGCATGTAATTATTTTTTGATTTAATTCTGTTTCATATCCACATTCTAAGCATTTCATATAGCCCTCTAAGCTGTTTCCAACCTTTTGTCACCAACAGACTAAGCTCATTTAATATAGAAATATAAGCTTTGTGCAAAATGTTCTTGTACAGTATGACTTTCGAAGATCTAAGAGATTATATAGATTTTATGTCTAAACGTAATAAGATTATACAAATTGATGATGAGGTAGATGTAAATTTAGAGATAGCAGAAATAACTAGACGTGCTACATATATGCACTTACCACCACTATTATTTTCTAAAATAAAAAAATATGAAAATTGGAAAATAATAACTAATATTTTCTATTCTATTAATTCTATTTATGAGATATTAGGAACAAATAATCTAGAGAGTATTGGAGAAAATTTGTTGAATAATTTTAAAGACATGCCCCTTTCAACTATCGATAAGATAAAGTCCCTTCCTTCTATGCTTAAACTAGGGAAAATTACTCCTAAATTAGATAAGCCTAAATTTAAGGAAACTAATGTGGGATTGAATGATTTTCCAGCGCTTAAGACATGGCCTAAAGATGCAGGAAGATTTTTTACATATTCATTAACTATAACAAAAGATCCAGAAACAGAAGTTAATAATGTAAGCGTATATAGAATTCAAATAATAAATGATAAAGAAGCTATAATGCATTGGCAAGCATTCAAGAGAGGTTCAATGGCAGCATCGAAATATAAGGAGAAAGGAATAACTAAGGTACCCGTAGCTATAGTTAATGGAGTAGATCCTGTTATAGCATTTACTGCAGCGTCTCCTGTTCCTGCAGGTTTAGATAAATATCTTTTTGCTGGAATATTAAGGGGAGAAGGAGTAAAATTAACAGAATTAGATAATGGAATTCTTGTTCCTTCTACTGCAGAATCTGTTATTGAGGGCTATGTAGATTTAAACGATATGAGACTTGAAGGTCCTTTTGGTGATCATTTAGGATATTACACCCCTCCAGACTATTATCCGGTTTTCAAATTAGAGAAAGTGTATTTAAGGGATTCTCCAATATTTCATGCTACTGCAGTGGGCAAGCCTCCTTTAGAAGACGCCTGGATTGGCAAAGCGTCAGAGAGAATATTTTTGCCTTTTGCTAAAATGATAATCCCAGAATTAATAGATATGAATTTACCAGAATATGGGTTATTTACGAGTATAGGAATATTTTCTATAAGGAAAAATTATCCTGGTCAAGCGAGAAGAGTGATGATGTCGATTTGGGGAACTGGACAATTAAGTTTTCTTAAATTTATAATAATAGTGGATTCTGATGTTAATGTTCATGATATAAATCAAGTTTTATACGCTATTTCTACTACAGTAGATCCTGTTAGGGATGTATTAATTATCAATGGTATCTTAAATGATTCTTTAGACCATACTTCTGCTAATCCTCCTTTAGGAAGTAAGATAGGAATAGATGCTACAAGGAAATTTAAGGAAGAGTTAGGAAGAGAATGGCCTGAAGAAGTAAAGAGTGATGAAGAAGTTGTTAAGAAAATTAATCCGATAATTGAAAAGATTAAACAGCAATATCTTCCCTAAGTGTTATTTCATCTTTTTTGTAAATTACAGAGATTTCAGAAATATCCATTATTTTTATTGGTAACTCTATTTTATCTGTTATTTCTTTATTGACTGGTATACTATCAGTTATTATCCTTAAGCCAATCTTTTCTTCTATTGTATTAACTGTAACTCTATATTTAACTAGTACTTCCCTAATAAAAATTGGATTTCCGCTTTTATTTTCCAATATAAGCTTTTCTCCATTTAATTTTGCTGTAAAAATTTGCATCTAAAAGATACTTAAGTAGCAGTATTATAAGCATTTTTCTTATTTAAGTATAACATATAAATATCTAGTTTAGAATGGCCAAAGTAGAAGAATTTGTTAAAGGTTGGAATGGAAAACAAGAGCCAAGTTTAAGTGAGAAATTAAAAGGAGCTTTCAAATCAAAAGAACCATTAAGATATAAGCTCATTATGGCTCAATATAGGCTTAGAACTACTCTAAGCAGGCTAGATGTTTACATAAGCAGAATGCAAGAAAGAGATAGGACGCTATTCGAAAGAGTAGTAGAAGCACAGATGAATAAAGATAAAGAAAGAGCTACTATGTACGCTAATGAAATAGCTGAAATAAGGAAAGTTAGTAAGCAATTAATAACTACTCAAATTGCCTTAGAACAAGTGGAATTAAGATTAGAAACTGTTACGGAATTAGGTGACGTATTTGGTAACCTTATCCCAGTAGTAGGAGTTATAAAAGAACTTAGAGAGTCAATGAAAGGAATGATGCCAGAGTTAAGCTTAGAATTATCCGAAGTAGAAGAAGGCCTACAAGAAGTAGTAACAGAAGCAGGAGACTTCACTGGAGGAAGCACAGAATTTGCAGCATCAAGTCCTGATGCTAAGAAAATATTACAAGAAGCATCTGTTATAGCTGAACAAAGAATGAAAGAGAACTTCCCAGAATTACCATCTATGCTTACATCTGCACAAAAAGTTAACGAAAACCAGAAATAATTTTTAATGTATGAGTATTTTTTAATCGTTTTATATTGTCAAAGTAACTTTTTAAGGTTTGAAAAGTATAATACTATTTGGTGATAAATTATTGTCGAGGAACTTAAAGGTGAGTATATTCTCGACATCTCTCAACTTAGGAAAGATATGATAGAGTTAGCAGGTGGTAAGGGAGCTAATTTAGGTGAACTAGTAAGTTTTGATATAAGAGTACCACCAGGATTTGTTATTACTTCTAAAGCTTATTCATATTTTATTAAATATAATGGATTAGATGATAAAATTAGATCTCTTTTAAATTCAAATGAGGATTCTCTTCAGATAAGTAATAAAATAAAGGAATTAATTTTATCTCATCCTCTTCCTAAAGATTTAGAAGACTCAATTTTATCATCTTATGATAATTTAACAAAGAAAATTGGTAAAGAGGTTTTAGTTGCAGTTAGATCATCAGCTACAGCTGAAGATATAGAAAATGCAAGCTTTGCTGGACAGCAGGATACTTATCTTAACGTAAGCAAAAGCGAGCTTATCTCTAAAGTAAAAGAAGTATGGGCCAGCCTATTTAATGATAGAGCAATTGAATATAGGAAATCTAAAGGAATAGATTCAGCTACTGTGGAAATGGCTGTAGTTGTTCAAAAAATGGTTAATTCACGCTCTGCTGGTGTTATGTTTACTTTGCATCCCGCTACTGGAGATAGAAACTACATAGTAATAGAAGCATCTTGGGGATTAGGAGAAACAGTAGTAGGAGGAAGAGTTACTCCAGATGAAATTGTAATAGAAAAATCTAGCTTAAAAATTACAGAAAAAAGAGTATCTCATAAAGTACTCAAAATTGTGTATAATCAAAGTAAAAAAGAGAATGAAGAGATAGATCTTACTAACTCTCAGGAAGCAGAACAGATTAGCATTAGTGACGAAGAAGCTATAGAATTGGCTAAATTAGCATTAAAAATTGAAGAACATTATAAAAGGCCTATGGACATAGAATGGGCTATTGATGCTGATTTAAAATTCCCAGATAATGTATTTATAGTTCAAGCTAGACCAGAAACTTATTGGAGCTTCAAGAATAAAGAAGTAAAAACTGAGAAAAAAGGAATATCAGAAGAAAGAAAAGTTTTAGTTAGAGGATTAAGTGCTAGTCCAGGTATAGCAAGCGGCGTAGCTAGAGTTATTTTAGATGTTAAAGATTCTAATAATTTCAAGAAAGGAGACATACTTATAACTAGAATGACTGATCCGGATTGGGTTCCAGTAATGAAGATAGCGTCTGCAATAGTAACTGATGAGGGAGGAATAACTAGTCATGCAGCTATAGTATCTAGGGAATTAGGAATTCCAGCTATTGTAGGAACTAAAGAAGGTACTAAAGTAATTAAGGATGGCGAAGAAATAACCGTAGACGCAACTAGGGGAATAGTATATGAGGGGAAAATTGTAGAAGAGGCTGTAGAACAGCCAAAACAAGCAGTTGGAGGTCAAGTTCAAGGATTATCGAGAGACGTATTATTAAGTCTATACCCAGTCACTGCTACTAAAATTTACATGAATTTAGGACAGCCAGACATTATTGATAAATACCTTGATTTACCCTTTGATGGTATAGGTTTAATGAGAATAGAATTTATAGTTAGTGAATGGATAAAATATCATCCTCTATATTTAATTAAAATAGGTAAACCAGAAGAATTTGTAAATAAACTAGCAGAAGGTATATCTAAAGTTGCTACTGCAATATATCCTAGACCAGTAGTAGTTAGATTCTCAGATTTTAAGACTAATGAATACAAAAGACTGATCGGAGGAGAAGAATTTGAGCCAGAAGAAAGAAATCCAATGATTGGATGGAGAGGAGTATCAAGATATATTAGCTCTCAATATGAGCCAGCTTTCAGACTAGAGGTAAAGGCTATAATGAAAGTAAGGGAAGAAATGGGCTTAAAGAATGTATGGGTTATGTTCCCATTTGTGAGAACAGAATGGGAGTTAAAGAAAGCAATAAAGATAATGGAAGACGAAGGATTAGAAAGAGTTCATGATTTCAAAGTATGGATAATGGCTGAAGTACCTTCCGTAATAACATTAGCTGATAGGTTTGCAAAATTGATCGATGGATTTAGCATAGGCAGTAACGATCTGGCTCAGTTAACTTTAGGTGTTGATCGTGATTCAGAGCTATTAGGCAGAATGGGATACTATGATGAAAGAGATCCTGCAGTTCTTCGTTCAATGAAGAAACTAATAAGAACAGCCCATAAGTATGGTGCGACAGTATCAATATGTGGACAGGCTCCTAGCGTATACCCAGAAGTAGCAGAATTTCTAGTGAGAGAAGGAATTGATAGTATGAGTGTTAATCCAGACGTTGTAATATCTACAAGAAGATCAGTAGCAAGCATAGAGCAGAAAATTATGCTTCAGAAGTTGAGGAAATAATTCTAAGGCACTCTTTACATATCCTTTTTGCCCCATCAAAATATCCTGTACATTCATCACATATTAATCTTCCACATTTTTCGCAATATCCTAAAGAAAGATTTTTTTTACATATTTGGCATAATGTCATTTCACATACTTTGCATATTTGCTTTTCTTTATTATAGTCGCCTTCACAAACATGCCTCTTACATATTTTGCATGTGAACTTAGCTTCTTTACTTTCACATATTTCGCATAAATTCTTCAAACCATTTATACGCCTCTTCATCATCTTTTGCTTGTATTGGCGGATGTTTAAAGTAAAATGCTGATACTTTGATTAATGGACCTCCAATTTTTCTATCTAGTGCAATTTTTACTGCTCTTATTACATCTACTAGTACTGCAGAGCAATTAGATTTATCGTCTACTTCTAGGCTAGCTTCAACTTTTATTGGCATTCCCGCGAATCCAGAACCTTTAACATAAACGTAAGCTACTTTGGTATTTCCAAGGAATGGAATAAAATCACTTGGCCCTATTCTTATTTTTCCTTCTTTTTCTATTTCGTCTTCATTGTCTAGAGTACTTGTTACTGCTTTAGTTTTACTTATTCTCTTGGAATGCAATCTTTCTTCTGTTTTCATGTTAAGAAAATCAGTATTTCCTCCCACATTTAATTGGTAAGTTTCCTCCACTTTTACTCCTCTTAATCTAAAAAGTGATGTTATTGCCCTATGAAATATTGTAGCTCCGACTTGTCCTTTAATATCATCTCCAGCTATAGGTAAATTTTTCTTTGCAAAGAGTTCTGGATATTTCCTTGTAGGATCACTCGCAATAAATACTGGAATTGCATTTATGAAAGCAGTTCCAGCGTTAAGTGCAGCATCAGCATATAGTCTTGATGCTTGTTCACTACCTACTGGTAATAAATTAATTAATATGTCTGCTTTGCTATCTTTTAATATTTCTACTACGTTTTCAATATTTACTTGCTCTTCTATAGGATTAAATACATCTTTCATATGAGGGGCTACTCCATCTAGCACTGGTCCAGGGGATACTTTTACTCCTAATTTTTTCATTTCTGTGATCTTAGGCGTTATATTAGGTGGTTGAAATATTGCCTCTGAAACATCTTTTCCAATTTTATTTTTAGATATATCAAACGCTGCTACTAATTCTATATCTGTGACTTTGTAATTTCCTATTACTGGAGTTATAAGTCCTTCATAATAATTTTCTCCTCTAGTCTTATAATATTCTATACCTTGGATTAACATTGATGCACAATTTCCTAATCCTGCTATTGCTATTCTAATCATATGTTTTTAAAGCAGAAGTGAAGATTAAATATATTGTTGATGAAAAAGACTATACCGAGTAGTGACGAAGTGGAGCGACACTGAGGTGAAAATATGTTAAAAAGATTAGAAGCAAGAATTTATGGTAGAGTCCAAGGTGTAGGATTTAGGAGATTTGTACAAATTCATGCAGTTAGATTAGGTATAACTGGTTATGCTAAAAACTTACCAGATGGAAGTGTGGAAGTAATAGCAGAAGGATATGAAGAGTCATTAAATAAACTTTTGGGATTTTTAAGAAATGGCCCTCCATTATCTTCTGTTGAAAAAGTAGACTATGAGTTTAAGGAATATAAAGGGGAGTTTAATTCTTTTGAGACATATTAACTTTTATAGCCAAAAACATTTTATTTTATGCTGGTGTTGTTGTTGAGCCAATGGTAGAAAGAGAAGAAATCTTACCCAAATATTGGTACAATATTATTCCAGATTTACCAAAGCCATTACCACCACCAAGAGATCCACCTGATGCAGAATTCTCCAGGATAGATCTCTTAAGAAAAATAATGCCTAAAGAAGTTTTAAGACAACAATTCACCGTAGAGAGATTTATAAAAATACCAGATGATGTAAGAAATGGATATTTAAATATAGGTAGACCAACTCCCTTATTAAGGGCAAAAAGATTAGAAGAAAAATTAGGAACTCCAGCTAAGATATACTTTAAATATGAAGGAGCAACTCCTACTGGGTCACACAAGATAAATACAGCATTGCCACAAGCTTATTTTGCAAAGTCAGAAGGAGTAGAACACGTAGTTACTGAAACTGGAGCAGGACAATGGGGTACAGCAGTAGCATTAGCTGCAAGGATGTTTGATATGAAATCTACTATCTTTATGGTAAAGATTAGTTATGAACAAAAACCGCAAAGAAAGACTGTAATGCAACTATATGGTGGGGAAGTTTATGCTAGTCCTACAAATTTAACTGAATTTGGAAGAAAAGTCCTAGCAGAGAATCCTAATCATCCCGGTTCTCTAGGAATATCAATGAGCGAAGCTATAGAATATGCATTAAGTAATGATTATAGATATTTAGTAGGCAGTGTACTTGATGTAGCTATTTTGCATCAAAGTGTAATAGGACAAGAAGCAATGAAACAAATGGATGAATTAGGAGAAGAGCCTGATATATTAATAGGATGTGTTGGTGGTGGTAGTAATTTTGGTGGTTTTGCATTCCCATTCCTTGGAGCTAAGAAAGGTGAGAAATACATAGCAGTAGGATCTTACGAGATTCCTAAGTTTAGCAAAGGAGACTATATCTATGACTTTCCAGACAGTGCAGGACTTTTACCATTAGTTAAAATGATAACATTAGGAAAAGATTACGTACCTCCTCCAATATATGCAGGTGGGTTAAGATACCATGGAGCTGCACCTTCATTGAGTTTACTTATGAAAGAGGGTATAATAGAATGGAGAGAATATTCTGAACCAGAGATTTTTGAAGCAGCTAAAATCTTCGCTGAATCACAAGGTATAGTTCCAGCTCCTGAGTCAGCACATGCAATAAAAGCAGTAATAGACGAGGCACTATTAGCTAAAAAGAATAATGAAAAGAAAGTTATAGTATTCAACTTAAGTGGTCATGGTCTACTTGATCTTCCTAATTATGAACTAATGATGAAAAGGTCGTCAAAATGAATAAATGGCTTGTATCTTATATGACATTAGGGTATCCTAAAGAAGATGAATATCTGAAGATAATTGATGGTATGGTTAAATATGGTTCTGATATTATAGAGATTGGGGTTCCGCCAAAATATGCTAAATATGATGGGCCAGTAATAAGACGTAGCTATAAACAAGTTTCTACTTGGCTTAAAGATATATGGCCTTTATTAAAGGAGTCAAGGGATAGAATTAATGTTCCTATAGTTATATTAACTTATCTAGAAGACTGGCTACCAGTACTTGATGATTTTCTAGGTAAACTAAAGAGTATAGGTATAGATGGGGTGCTGTTTCCTGACTTACTTATTGATTATGTCGATGAATATGAAAAATATGTAAATAAGATTAGAGAGAAGGGATTAAAGGCAGTTATATTTACTGCACCTTCAGTTCCTGATACAATGATACATCAAGTTTCTAAGAACTCTGATATTTTCCTTTATTATGGAGTAAGGCCTACTACTGGTGTTCCAATACCAGTAAGTGTAGATTCTTTAATAACAAGGATAAGGATTCTCGTAGAGAACAAGTTAGTTGTTGGATTCGGTTTATCGGATGTAGAAGATATGAGGAAAGCATTAAGAGCAGGAGCTGATGGTATTGCAATTGGTACTGCGTATATAGAAGCTGTAGAAAAAGGTGGCGTGGATAATTCTATTGAATTAGTAAAATATTTTAGAGGTGTTTTAAATGAATTTTAGAGATATATTAAATAAAATAGTAGAAAGAAAAGATTTGACAGAAGAGGAAGCTGAAGAAGTATCTAATAATATAATGAAGGGTAGTCTAAATGAAATTTTAACTACAGCTATCTTAGTTTCTCTGAGAACTAAAGGTGAATCTTCTGAGGAAATTGCAGGATTTGCTAAATCTATGAGAAATAATGCTATTAGAATTTCATTAGGTAGCGCATTAGATACTGCAGGAACTGGAGGAGACGGATTAGGTACAATTAATGTAAGTACTATATCTGCTATTTTAGTTAGTCAAAAATATCCTGTTGCTAAGCATGGAAATAGAGCTGCAAGCAGTAAGAGTGGTAGTGCAGATTTTTTAGAGACGTTAGGCTATAATATTTCTGTTCCTCCAGAAAAAGCCGTAGAGCTTTTCTCAAAGACTAATTTTGTCTTCTTATTTGCTCAATTATATCATCCAGCTATGAAAAATGTTGCTAATGTAAGAAAAACATTAGGAATTAGAACCATCTTTAATCTTTTGGGGCCTTTAACCAATCCTGCATTAGTAAAAAGACAAGTCATGGGAATATTTTCGGAGGATTATATGCTTAAAGTAGCCGAAGCTGCAGTAAAATTAGATTATGAAAAATTAGTGATGGTAAATGGTTATCCTGGAATAGACGAAGTGAGTCCTTTAGGTAAAACTACTATTTATGAAATTTCTCACGATAAAGTGGAAAAATATACCGAAGATTTTACTGAAATTATAAAAAATGAGGTTAAAATAGATGACCTATTGGTAAAAAATAGCGAAGAGTCTGCAATAAAAATATTGAGAGGAATAAAAGGAAAAGACAAAGCTATAAGTGAATTTATAAAAGTTAATTCTGCCGTAGCGTTGTACGCGGCTGGTTTAGTTAAAGACTATAAAGATGGGTACGAATATTCTTCTCAGTTAATTTCTTCTAGTTTGGATAAGTTAAGAGAAATAATATCTAATAATGGAGATTTAAATAAATTTAATCAGTTAATGGCGAAGGCAAATGTCAATTAAGCTAAAGATTTGTGGTATTGCTACTTTAAGTGATATTGAATCTATTTCTAAATTAGATGTGGACATATTGGGAATAGTCGGAGATAGCATAAGTAAAAGATATGCTTCAGAAGAATTTTTGAGAATTGCTAAGAAATATACAACTAAGCCTTTAGCCTATGTCAAGGTTAAAGGAGACATTTTAGATTTATTACGAGAGTCTAAAAGTGCAGATTATTTGCAAATTCATAGAGTGTTAACAGATGAAGAGTTAGACAGATTAAGAAGTTTATCTAATAATAAAATTATATTATATGTACCGGCAAGTTTTTCATATTTATCATATCTTAAAAAAGCGTTAGATGTAACTGATATGGTTTTGCTTGATTCTCCTGAAAAAGGAATTCAAGTAAACCTAGAATTTCTTAAGTCTGTTGTTCCTGAATATGAAGTTGGAATAGCTGGTGGAATA
This sequence comes from Acidianus manzaensis, assembly GCF_002116695.1. Taxonomy (NCBI): domain Archaea; kingdom Thermoproteati; phylum Thermoproteota; class Thermoprotei; order Sulfolobales; family Sulfolobaceae; genus Acidianus; species Acidianus manzaensis. Next base: position 2,150,798 of record NZ_CP020477.1, on the reverse strand, counting down.
AACTTATTTAATATTGATAAATTTATTAGTTTAAATCCTAAATGGATAGATATATCAAGTGGAATTGAGATTTTTCCAGGTAAAAAAGATTTAGTTTTAGTAAATAAAATTGTTGAAAAGGTGAAAAAGAATTGATTAAAGTTTTTCCTATTACTTCATTTGCACAGCCATATGAGGTTTTTGCATGTATAAAAACCTATGAAAAACACGCAGCATTATTGGAAAGTGTTACTGGGCCTCAAAATAAAGCTAAATATAGTATAATAGCATGGGGTAAAAAAGATTATATTTCAGCATCTGTTTCTGAAGATATAGCGGAAAAACTGTACTATCCAATTAAAAACATTTATAATGGAGATATTTCCAATTTTAATGCGTATATAGGTTATATATCATACGACGCAGTAAGAAATTGGGAAAATATTAGGGATATTAAAAAGCGTATAGAAGACTGGCCGAATGGAGAATTTTTCCTTCCTGAGAATGTAATAGTTTACGATCATAATGGTGGTAAAGTATACGTTAGGGGAGATTTGCCTAATTCATCAGGCTGTGGTGAAATAAATGATGTGAAATTTAGTATTTATGATGAATCAATGAATAAGCAGGAATATGAAGAAGGTGTAAAAGAGATTTTAGAACAGATAAAATCTGGGTATGCTTTTCAAGTAGTATTATCAAGATTTTATAGGTATTCTTATTCTGGTGATTTAATGAGAGTATATTACAACTTGAGGAAAATTAATCCTTCACCTTACATGTTTTATCTTAAGTTTGACAACAGAGAACTTATAGGTTCCAGTCCAGAACTGTTATTTTCGCTTCAGAATGGTATAATAGAGTCTTTTCCTATAGCCGGAACTAGACCTAGAGGTGAATCGCCTGAAGAAGATTTTGAATTAGAACAGGAATTAATTAATTCAGAAAAAGAAAGAGCAGAACATCTAATGCTAGTAGATTTAGCGAGAAATGATATAGGTAAGGTAAGTCAACCTGGTACAGTAAAAGTTCCGGATTTTATGTATGTAGAAAAGTATACTTATGTACAACATATAGTTAGTAGGGTTATAGGTACACTAAGGAAAGGTTATGATGTAACAGATGCAATTAAAGCTACTTTTCCTGCAGGTACTGTTAGTGGTGCTCCGAAACCTATGGCTATGAATATTATAGAAAATCTAGAGCCATATAAGAGAGGGCCTTATGCTGGAGTAGTTGGATTTATATCTAGTAATTCTGCAGAATTTGCAATAAGTTTAAGATCTGCTTTTGTAAATAGAGATTTAATTAGGATACAAGCTGGAGCTGGTATAGTATATGATTCAATTCCAGAAATGGAATTTTATGAGACTGAACATAAATTGAGAGGATTAAAAGTATCAATGGGTGTGAGCTAATGGCAGACATAACATTAATAATTGATAATTATGATAGTTTTGTTTATAATATAGCTCAAGCAGTAGGAGAACAAGGTAGTTACCCTATAGTAATTAGGAATGACGAGATTACGCTTAAAGGTGTGGAAAGAATTAATCCAGATAGGATAATAATTTCTCCAGGTCCTGGATCGCCTAGTAAAAAGGAAGATATAGGAATAGTTATTGATGTTATTAAAACGCTTGGGAAAAGGATTCCAATACTTGGAATTTGTTTAGGTCATCAAGCCATTGGATACGCTTTTGGTGGAAATATAAGGAGAGCTAAAAAGGTTTTTCATGGAAAAATAAGTACAATAATTCAAGATTCTTCAGCAGTAATATATTCTGGTTTGCCTAAAGAATTTAAAGCTACTAGATATCATAGCTTAGTAATAGATAATATAAATTCTCCCCTTGTAATCGATGCGTATTCAGAAGAAGATCATGAGATAATGGGCATTCATCACCAAGATTATAACATATTTGGAGTTCAATTTCATCCGGAAAGTATAGGTACTAATGTAGGGCAAAGAATATTTTATAATTTCCTAAATAGGGTATAATGATGACAAGATTTCTTTCTGGTTGGCTAAAGGAGATAGTAGAAAATTCTTATAAGAGGCCTTATATTCAATATTCACGAGATAAACCAGTATTATCTTTAATAGATAGAATAATTCAGGTAAATAATTCAAATAGAAATGCTATCATAGCTGAATACAAGAGAGCTTCTCCATCTGGATTTTTAATGGATAGAGATCCAGTAGAATATGCTAAAATAGTTGAATCTCTTGGTGCCTCGGGTATAAGTGTGCTTACTGAGGAAAAATATTTTAAAGGATCATATGATTTTTTACTAAAAATCTCTAAAACTGTAAATATACCAGTTCTTATGAAAGATTTTATAGTTACAGAACAGCAAATAGATACTGGATTTAACCTAGGTGCAGATTCTGTACTATTAATAGTTAGAATTTTAACTGAAAGAGAACTAGAGAGTCTTCTTTTATACGCTAGATCTTATAAAATTGAACCATTAGTTGAAGTTCACGATAAGAATGATCTAGAAATAGCTCTTAATGTTGGAGCTAAGTTAATAGGCGTGAATTCTAGAGATTTAGCTACTTTAAAGATAGATTTGGAGAAAACAAAGGAATTACTTCAACTAATTCCTAATAATGTTGTGAAAGTAGCTGAAAGTGGAATAACTACTAGAGAGCAGTTGGAAGAATTACGTAAAGCTGGAGCCAATGGATTTCTAATTGGTTCAGCCATAATGAAGGAACCTTTTATATTAAAAGACTTGATATAAAATAGTGCGTGCAATATGGAGAATTTTGCTTCATCTGTAGGTAAGTTAACTGGTGAAAGTACATTATTATATCAAGAAATTGCTAGACAAGTAGAAAAGAAAAAAGGAATAAAAACGATAAATTTTGGAATAGGTCAGCCAGACGTTGTGACTTTTTCTAAGATAAGAAATGAAGCAAAAAAAGCCTTAGATCAAGGATATACAGCTTATACTCCAGCTAAAGGAACTGATGAGTTAAGGCAAAGAATTGCCGATTTTTTAAGTGAGAAATATGGAGACAGAATACAAAAGGAAGAAGTTATTGTAACTCCAGGGGCTAAAACTGCACTTTTCCTATCTTTTCTACTATATATAAATCCTGGAGATGAAGTTATTTTATTCGATCCTGCATTTTATTCATACGCAGAAGTTGTTAAATTATTGGGAGGAATTCCAGTATATGTAAATATCAATTTTGATAAAAATAAAGGATTTTACATTAATTTAGAAGATTTATCTAGCAAAATTTCCAATAAAACTAAAATGATAGTATTAAATAATCCTCATAATCCTACTGGCATGGTCTTTACACCTAAAGAGATTATTCAGATTCAAGAAATAGCAAAAGAAAAGAATATAATTCTAGTTTCAGACGAGATTTATGACTACTTTATTTATGAAGGAGAAATGAGAAGTGTTCTTCAAGATAGTAGCTGGAGAGATTATGTTTTATATATAAATGGATTTAGTAAGACTTTTACAATGACAGGATGGAGGTTAGGATATGTTGTAGCTAAAAAGGAAATAATTGACAAAATGGGAATTTTAGCTTCTAATATTTATACTTGTGCTACAAGTTTTGCACAAAAAGGTGCAGTAGCAGCTTTTGATTCTTTTGACGATGTTAAAGAAATGATTTCAATGTTTAAGCACAGAAGAGATGTGATGTATGAGCAACTAAGCAAGATTAAAGGCATTAAAGTGTTTAAATCTCCTGGTACTTTTTACATGTTTCCTGAAGTTTCTGAAATTTCGAATAAGGTTGGCGGAGTAAAGAATTTATCAGTTAAAATTATAGAAGAAGCTGGAGTTATTACAGTGCCAGGAGAAGTTTTCCCGTTAGAAGTAGGGAAGAATTTCATAAGGCTCAGTTTTGCTATAAATGAAGATAAAATAATAGAAGGAGTTAATAGAATGAAAGAAGTTATAGAAAAGTTAAGTTGATGAAAAAAGGATAAGCGAGTGATGAGCTAAACTCCCATGGTCTGAATTTCTATTTTTTCGTTGCTATCATTTATATATTTTATTTCGTTTATTTTTAAAGTAGTCTTTATATCTTTTTCTACAGCCTTTATGGAGTTTAGAAAATTCTCTGGCCCATATACGGTTACATTAACTGGTGTAACTATTGATAATTTATTGCTTATTTTAGCAGATCTTACCATAGAATTGAATTTTTTAATATTGTTTCCTAGTTCTTCTGTGGTTTTATCTTCTTGAATATCGCTTACATCTGGCATGTTTTCTAATAAAACGCTTATTTTATCTCCAAATAATCTACTGTATATCTCTTCAGTTATATGCGGAGCTATTGGATGTAATAATATAATTATATCTTTTAATATTCTCTGTAAAGTGTATAATGCTGACTGGTCTTCTTCGAATAATCTATGTTTTATCATTTCTAAGTATTCGTCTGCTACTATTTCCCAGAAATAACTATATATTTGTTGTAGAATTATATAGAAATTGTAATTATTATAAGCATCTATAGATTTTTGAACGAATTTTTTATGTTCAATTAAAACCCATTTATCTATAATATTGAGGTCTTTTGGTTTATCTAAATGTTTTCCTGATATGAAAGGATAAGCTAATCTGCTGGCATTCCATAATTTTTGTAATAGTAATTTCTTACCTCTAACAGTTTCCCATTTAAATGGAAAGTCTTCTCCTATTGATGCGTCTAATAATGTCATTCTTATAGAATCAGCTCCGAATTCATTTACTCTGTCTAATGGTGAAACTACATTTCCTTTACTTTTACTCATTCTACTTCCATCTGGACCTAATACTTGGCCATTAACTAGGACTTCTTTAAAAGGTACGCTTCCTGTTAGCATTAGTGTTCTAAAGAAAGTGTAGAAGAGCCATGTTCTTATTATGTCAGTACCTTGTAATCTTAATGATGCTGGAAAAGTTTTATTAAATCTTTCTTTATCTGTATAAAATCCTGACAAATACAATACTGTAACACTAGAGTCTATCCATACGTCTGCTACATCGGTAACTGGTTTTAAAGGTAATCCACAGTATGGACATTTCTCATAAGGTGGAGATGATTTACTTGGGTCTACTGGTAAGTCTTCTTCTTTTGCTGGAATTAAGTGATTATTATCACAATACCAGAAAGGTAATGGGGTTCCATAAACTCTTTGTCTACTTATGTTCCAATCCCATTCTAAGTTCTTGATCCATTCTTCTAAATAGTACGACATTCTCTCTGGTCTAAAATTCATTTTTTTGTATTCCTCAAGTAATTTTTCCTTAAATTTGATTAAATCTATATATATCTGTTTTTTAGTTAGAAATTCTATGGGTGATAAGCAATCACTTCTTTCAGTATGAGATAAAACATTGTGCTTTATCTTTTCTACTTTTATTAGATATCCCTTTTCTTTTAGCAGTTCTATCATTTTTTGTTTTGCTTGACTTATTGTTAGTCCGTCCAATAGTCCACCAGTATTCTTCATTCTACCTTTATCATCTATTAGTTCTGTATATGGTAGATTGTATTTTAATTTCCATTTGATATCTTGAGGATCTCCATAAGTACTTATCATTACGGCTCCAGTTCCAAAGTCCTTTTCTACGGCTTCATCAGCTATTATTTTTACTTCTTTATTAAAAATAGGTATTATTACAATTTTACCTATTAAGTTCTTGTATCTTTCGTCTTCAGGATTTACCGCTATTGCTTGTGTAGCTCCTAAAAGCTCTGGTCTTGTAGTCGCTATTATGATTTGTCCTCCATCTTTAAGTGGAAAAGAAATGTAAGCAAATACTCCTTCTTTTTCTAGATATCCAACTTCACTTTGCGCTACTGCTGTTTCACATTTTGGGCACCAGTATATTGGGCCTTCTCTAATTTTTACTATACCTTGTTTATACATATCAAGTAAACTTTTCTGTATGACTTTTCTATATTCGGAAGAATATGTTTTATATTCAAAATCTTCCCAATCTGGTCTATAACCTAGTCTGATCATTGCTGTCTTCATTTTTCCTATCATATCGTTTGTCCATTCAACGCATTTCTTGAGGAACAATTCTCTATTTTCTTTAGGTATTTTTAATCTATATTGAACCTTTAGTTCAGTAGGTAATCCTTGTGTATCCCATCCTTGCGGTAATAGTACATTATATCCTTGTAGTCTTTTTGCTCTGGCTATAGTATCTGCTATAGTTACCCAATAAGCATGTCCCATGTGTAATTCTCCGCTAGTAAAAGGAGGAGGCGTATCAATGAAAAATACGGGTTTATTTGATTTTTCATCAAATTTGAAAATTTTTTCCCAAAAATCTTTAGAGAGCCATTTTTCTTCCCATTTAGGTTCTAATTCTGCAGGGTTGTAATGTTTTGGCCATTCTTCCATCTTTTTCGTAATATAATCTTGAGTTAACAATAACTTACCACCTTTAAAACCTTGTAAAAGAAGATGGAATAAAGAATATTTTATACTTTTCTTTTTATGATTATATGAACAATATAGCTGTTTTAGGTGGAGGAGTAAGCGGAGCCTTATTATCTTATCTACTTCACAATCATGGATATAATGTTACTTTGTTTGATATTAAAGAAAAATATTTTAAACCATGTGGAGATATAGTGCCTAAAATATATGAATCTCCTGTTAAATGGAATGTAAAATATAATATTAAAAACTTTGCATTTTATCTAGATGGAGAAAGGATTTATGATGTAAGATATAGATCTAGTAAATGGTTGACTATAGATAAATCTGAATGGATAAATTCAATGAGAAGTAAAGTTAATCAAGTTATAGGAAATGTGAAGCCTAAGTTAGCCGATTTTGATATGGTAATTGATGCTAAGGGTCCTTATGATATGGATAGGAATGTAGTCTATACAAGTAGGGCAATGATTAAAGTAAATAACTTTGAGGACGAAGCTATCTTAGAATTTAATTCCAAATATACAGGTTTTTATTGGATATTTCCTGATGAAGAAGGTGTCTATAATATAGGAGCTGGATTTCTGGAAAATAAGAATTCTAGAGAATTATTATTGAATTATATTAAAGAAAGATATACTAATTATGAGCTTCTAGATTTAAGAGGAGCTCCAATATCTATAGGAGAAGTAAAGGAAAAAAATTTCAAAATAGGGGAGGCAAGAGGATTAGTATTTCCTATGAGTGGAGAGGGAATAAGGCCATCAGCTATTTCTGCAGAAGTAGCATTTGAGGCAATATATAAAGGGAAAGACTTTAATGAACATTTATCATCTAAATTACATAAATTGGAATATAGAATAAATATTCAAAGAAAACTTTTAGAGACCTATATTAAACTCTCTCCATCGTTAAGAAAATCTGCTCTTAAATCGTTCTTTAAAAGTGGAATTCTTGTAGACGCTTTTCTTGAAGATAAATTAGATTTAGAAGGGATTAAGGAATCTATAGAGGCGATAAAAAATGGTAATGTTATACATTGATAATTCAAAAAGTAAATCTGGAAAGCATGCCATAAGGAGTTTACTTTTTGAAATTAAAGATTCGAAGGTCATTGAAGTGAAGTCAGGTGGAAGGCAGGTAAAACCTATTTATAATATTGGGGATGCTAAAGTTATAGATGTTGATAAAGGATTATTTATATATTTGCGATTTATAAAAAATATTTATAACAGAATAAATGGTAAAATTCTTGTCATAAAAGATAATAATATAGTATTAGAGTTAAACTATAGGAAATTAAAAATAAAAAGAGTAAATGGAGATGGATCTTTCTATGAGAAAGTAAAAGTGGTTTTAGATTCACTTAAAATACCAGTAAAAAAGGTAAATTTGAAGTGATAAAATGTTTGAAGTTACTCTTCAAGTGTTAGAAGATTCGATTAAAATAAAGGATACATTTTACTTGATGGAAAATGTATTATCTGAGATTTGTAGTCCTTTACGAATAGGAGCCTCGTATATTTGCTCTATATCAAAAGCTGGACTAATAACTGTTTATCTTCTTCAAGATTCTGCTAATGCTAGATTTCAACTTAATATAAAGATACAGAGTGAAGATGCCGAAGAATTAACATCTAATTTAAATAAGATATCCTCAATGTTAAAACAAAATAATATTCATATAACACTAGTTAATAATTCCTTTAGAACTTCATAAATTTTCTTTAATTCATTTTCGTCAGATATTTCTTTCTTTAATTCAATTATTGCAGTACATAAAAATGTAGAAATTTTAGTTTTACAAATTTCTACTTTTATTATCTTTCCGTATTCTGAATCTAAATTAAAGTCTATGTAACCAGATAAGTTATTTAATTTTTCGTTATTTATTTGAAGTGAAAATTCAGCAATTAGAATATTATCTTTTGGAATATACGCAACTTGATATTGGTTTTCAATCAAAAAATGCTTTATCATAATACTGGTACCAATTCAGATCCACAATATGGGCATTTACCCTTTAATGTCCTTTTATCAGCTTCACAGAAGTACGCTTTATATTTCTTTTCACATTTTGGGCATTTGTAAACTATATCTGTTCCTATCTTTAATTTCCTATTGCATATTCTGCAATAGACTTCAAACCAACCAACATGACCATATGCATTACTTCCCTTGATTCTTATACTCATTATAATCCCTTTAGAATCATACTTCATAACGTATATATTTTTTTCTTCTAGTGTTACCTTGAGTTTTAGTGCTAGAATTTAATAGCTTTGAAGGCTTAATATATTATGGCTATGAAAGCTAGAATAGAGTATTATAAGCCAGAGACTATTAATGTCGATGGATTATCTCTCGTTGCATTAAAAAAAGAGAAAGAAGAAGAGAAAGATTATGATAAATCTTTAGATGATCTAGTAGTAGATGGTTCTGTAATAGTCGTAAGCACTAAAGACGGAAAAATAGTTAACTCTAATGTATCTTGCGCTTATAAATTTCCTTTTCCTGTAAAAATTTATAGGCTAGGATTGCCAGTAGAATTAAGTCAAGATAGTGTAAAAATGAACTATATTAATGTTAATTCGGACAATTATATACTAGGACTAAATGTTGACCTTAACGATAAGACTCCATTCATAATTGTTGATACAGATAATGGTTCAAAGATAGTAACATCAGCTGATATTAAAGATGTAAAACCTACTATTGTTAAGCAATTAGAAAAACCTAAAAGCAAACAAAAGAAGAAAGCTACTAAACATGCTAAGAGAACTCATAAGAAACGTAAGATTAAGAGCAAAAGTTCTAGAAAGAGCAGAAGAGTTTAAACTTAATAAAAACTCTGGAGAAGATGTATGGTTTAGAGAACTGATTTTGTGTATACTTACTTCCAATTCCTCATTTATAAATGCATATATCGCATTAAATCAAATATATGATGATATTTTTAATATAGATGAATATGAACTTTCAAAAAAGCTTAATTTTTCAGGATATAGATTTTATAGGATTAAAGCAAAATATATTATTAAAGCAAGAAAATATTATGGTAGTTTAAAGAAAACGATATTTCCTATAGCTGAGAAAGATCAATATGAAGCTAGAGAAAAACTATTAGAAATAGAAGGAATAGGCATGAAGGAGGCAAGCCATTTTCTAAGAAATGTAGGTTATTTTGATTTAGCTATTCTAGATAGGCATATTCTAAAATTTATGTCTAATTATTTTTCTATACAAGGAAGTTTTACTAAAAGTAAATATTTATATGTTGAATCAGTAATGAAAAGCATTTCACAATCTTTAAATTTTCCAGTCGGGTTACTTGATTTGTTTATATGGTATAAGGAGACTAATAAGTTAGTAAAGTGAATAAAAGTATATAAACCAGAGAAATGTTTTATATATGAGTTAAAGATGGATGCTATAAAGAGCTTGAAAAATACCAAAAAGGCATTGTATACATCTATTATTATATTTTCTTCTTATTATTGTTCCGTATGTTCAACTTCATCATCATGGTAACTAATTTTAAGAAAGGTGAACTAAGATGGAAACAACTGTAAAGTATGCTTCTCTATCTAAAGAAGATTTTAAAATATTAATAACTGACCCAGTAGCAGACGTAATGCTAAATACTCTAAAGCAAAAAGGTCTGAATGTAGATTATCAACCAGAAATTAATAAACAAGATCTATTAAAGATAATTCAGAATTATGATGCCATAGTAGTAAGAAGCAGAACTAAAGTAGATAAAGAAACAATAGAAAAAGCTACTAGACTTAAGATAATAGCAAGAGCTGGAATAGGCTTAGACAATATTGATACTGATGCTGCAGAACAAAAAGGTATAAAGATAGTTTATGCACCAGGCGCATCTACAGATTCTGCTGTAGAAATAACTTTAGGATTAATGATTGCAGGAGCAAGAAAAATGTATACATCTATGAGTTTAGCTAAGTCTGGCATATTCAAAAAATTAGAAGGATTAGAATTAGCAGGAAAAACATTAGGCATAATTGGATTTGGTAGAATAGGTACAAAGTTAGGAATAATTGCAAAAGCAATGGGTATGAATGTATTGGCATATGATGTAATAGATGTAAGTGAAAGAGCTAATAAATTAGGAATACAGCAAGTATCTTTGGAGGATTTAGTAAAACAATCGGACGTAATTTCTGTTCATGTGACAGTTTCTAAAAATGCAAAGCCTATACTTGATGAAAAAATGTTCGAATTAATGAAAGATAATGTTATGATTGTAAATACAAGCAGAGCAGTAGCTATAGATGGTCAAGCATTATTAAAATATATAAAGTCTGGAAAAGTCTTCTCATACGCAGCTGATGTATTTTGGCATGAACCACCAAAGGAAGAATGGGAATTTGAATTATTAAAACATGAAAGAGTTACAATAACTACACATATAGGAGCTCAAACAAAAGAAGCCCAATATAGAGTAGCTGTTACTACTACCGAGAATCTTATTAATGCTATTAAAGAACTTGGTGTTAATTTATGATGCTAATACCTGGTCCAGTAAATGTACCTCAAAGCGTAGCATTTGCAGCCACTAAGGTTGTTAATCATAGATCCGATGAATTTAGACAAGTAGTAAAAAATCTAGAAGAATTAATGTCTGAACATTTTAATTCAGAGAGAACTGCTCTACTAACTGGTTCAGGTACTCTAGCTGTAGAATCTATGGTATTTTCTTTACTTAAGAAGCAAGAAAAGGTAATAGTTTTAACCTATGGAGAATTTAGTAATAGACTTCTCGATTCTATCAAAAGAAGAGAAACGGATATTATTGCATATTCTAAAAAATTTGGGGAAGGATTCTCTATTGAGGAAGTTAAAAAGATAGTTGAAGAAAATAAAGATGCAGATTCAGTTGCTTTAGTTCATAATGAGACTAGTACTGGAATAGCATTTAGAAATTTGGAAGAAGTATCTAAAATAGTAAAAGGTTCAGGTAAAAAATTTTTAGTTGATTCAGTATCAGGTTTTGCAGCATACAAAATTGATGTTAATTCGTGGAAAATTGATGCTGTAGCTACTGGAAGTCAAAAAGCATTAGCATCAGTTCCAGGAATGGGGTTTGTTGCTCTTTCTGATGAAGGAGTTGAAAATTTAAATGAAGATATTCCAAATTACTTAAATCTAAAGTTAGCGCTAAAGTTTCAGGATAAGAATGAAACACCTTTTACTCCATCTACTGGGGCATTTTATGCCTCGCTAAGAGCAGCAGAATTACTAAAATTAGAAGGAATAGAGAAGAGATGGAAAAGGCATGAAGCTTGTTCTAAATTTTTAAGACAAGTAGTAAGTAAGATAGGATTCTCGGTATTTGGAGATGAAAGTAATTTTTCCAATACAGTGGTTGCAGGAATACCTCCAATAACTCCAAAGAATTTAATTTCGGCCTTAAAAGAGAGAGGCATAGAGATTTCTGGAGGAATGGGAGAGCTAAAAGAGAAAATAGTAAGAATAGGCATTTTAGGTGTAGTAGATGACAGAGCTATGAGTAGATTAACTATAGCTTTGTCTGATATATTTAAGCAAGATATAAACGAAAAAGTACCAGATGAATGTAAATTACCAGACTTCTTAAGAAACGAAGTTATTTGGTAAGTAATTTTATTTTCTCTTTCTTTAATACTTCCTAGCATGTCTGATTTAGATGTTATAAGCAAGCTGAACGTTAATTTCGTTGAAGCTTGGAAAAAAAGACTAACTATTTACGAGATTGCTAGAATAGTTAGTGCAAGAGCGCTTCAATTAGCAATGGGAGCAGTTCCATTAATAGATACTACCACTTTAGCTTCTGACCAGTTAAATTCTATTTCTATAGCAGAAGAAGAGCTAAAAAGAGGATTACTACCTATTACAATAAGAAGAAGGTTCCCTAATGGCAAAGTAGAATTAGTATCAGTAAAAGAAATTTTAGGAAGTTAGGAGGGTATTGTAAATTTCTTGCATGCCTAATAATTATATTTTAATAATAGCAGAAAAACCTAAAGCTGCAAAAAAGATAGTAGAAGCTTTTTCTTCTTATAAGACTTGTAAATATTATAATACTAATTACTGGATAGTAAGGGAAGGTTATAAGAATATTGTAGTTGCATCTGCAGTTGGCCATATTTTTAACCTTTCAGGAAAGTCTGGTTTTCCAGTCTTTGATGTTGAGTGGAAGCCTTTATGGGAAATAGATAAGAAGTCATATTTTACAAAAAGATACTATTTTCTACTAAGTAAGTTATGTAAAAACGCTGTTGAATATATTAATGCATGCGATTATGATATTGAAGGATCTGTAATAGGATATATGATAATCAAAAATTTTGGTGATATTAAAAGAACCAAAAGGATGAAATACTCTTCTTTAACTAAGACTGAGATTTTGCAAGCTTTCCATTCATTGCAACCTTTAGATATTAATATGGTAGAGGCAGGAATAGCCAGACACGTAGTAGATTGGATATGGGGTATAAATATAAGTAGAGCGTTAATGCTAGCCACTAAAGAAGTATCTAAAAAGCAAATAATTTTGAGTGCTGGTAGAGTTCAAAGTCCTACTTTGATTCATGTTATTGAGAGCAGTCTAAGTCGAGATATGTTTATTCCTATTCCATATTTTAAAGTTAAAATAAATATATCGATTAATGGAAAAAAATTTTCAATCTTTTATGATAAGGAATTTTCTTCATTTCAGTTGGCTAAAGCATTTGCTGAAAAATTAAAGAAAGATAAATTGATTGTTAGGAACGTGTCAGAATTTAAAGAAAAAATAATTAGACCACCTCCTTTTAATTTAGGCGATTTACAGCTAGAAGCAGGTAGGCTGTATAAATTATCTCCTTATAAAGTAGAAAGAATTGCAGAGAATCTTTATCTAGATGGATTAATAAGTTATCCTAGAACTAATAGTCAAAAAATACCTTCAACAGTAAATATTGCAGAGATAATAAATAACCTTTATACTCACTTTAAAGCCCTTGTAAACAAACTTAATGAACTTACTAGTAGGCATTATATAGTAAGACAAGGTACAAAGGATGATCCAGCCCATCCAGCAATATACCCTACTGGCGTTATTCCTAAGAAAAGTCTAAATAAAGAGGAAAGCGAAGTTTATGACTTAATTGTAAGAAGATTTTTAGCTTCTGTATCGACTGATGCAATATTAGATAAACAAAAAATATATTTAAAATTTATAACTAATGATATAGAGCTTACTTTACAGATACAAAAGTTAATAAATCGTGGCTGGTTAGAAATATATCCGTACAGAAACATAGAATCTGAAGATTTAGTTAACGTTAATGAAGGAGATAAAATAGATATAGATAGTATATCTCCTTCTATGTTAGATACGAAACCAAATCCTAGGTTAAGTAGAGTTTCTTTATTAAAATGGATGGAGGAATCAAAGATTGGAACAGAAGCAACAAGAGGTAAAATAATAGAAACATTATTTCAAAGAAAGTATGTAGAAAATAGGAGAGGATATATTTATCCTACAAAATTAGGCATAATTATAGCTGAAGTTCTTAAAGATTATTTTAATGAACTTACCGATGTTAAGATGACTGCAGAAATAGAAGAAAAATTAAATAATATAATATTTGGTAAAATAAAAAAAGAGGAAGTAATAGAAGAAAGCAAGAAAAGAATATCTTCATACATTTCGTTATTTGCTACAAGAAAAAATATAGTGGGAGAAAAAATATCGAAAGGACTGAATATTATAAAATATACTAAGTGTAAGTTGTGCGAGTTAGAATCTACGGAAAATGGATTTTGTAAATACCATAATGAGGCTATGAATAGGCTAAATGAGGCAGTAAAGATCTGGAGAGAAAGAACTGGTTATGATGATAAAACTATAATAAAGATGATAAGAGGTAAAAAATCTACGGGTAAATTAATAAATGATATGATAAAATATAGTTTAGATGATGTAAGACATGCCAGCTGAATGGTGAGGCATTATCTGGGGTATCTGAGTTACAGTGCCTTAAACTTTTCTGTCCAAATTTCATAAGTCTTAAGCATTTCTTGATTAACACTAGGCTTTCTAGAATTTATCACATCTTTGAAGTCATCAATAGTTATTGCTCTAGGTTCATTTAAATTCTTTTCAAACATTTCTTTTACTACTTTCATATGTGCAGCTTGTACAATGTCTCTAATGTCGCTAGCTGTATATCCCTCAGTTAATTTAGCTAATTCTTGAAGGCTTACATTATCTAGCTTTACTTTTGAAGTGTAATACCTAAATAGCTCGACTCTTTGTTCTTCATCTGGAAGTTTAATATAAATTCTCTTCTGGAATCTTCTTAGAAAAGGTTCGTCTAATCTCCAAGGTTTATTTGTTGCGCCTATAACGTATACCATTTGATTTTCATTCTTATCTGCTATTCCATCCATTTCTTTTAAGAACTGATTTCTAACTCTTGCTTCTCCTCCTACTTCTGTCGTATATGCTCCTAATAACGCATCTAATTCATCTATAAATATTATCGCAGGTTTATGATCTTTTTTGGAATATTCTCTAGCAGTATTAAATATCTTGGCTACATTTTTTTCTGCTTCTCCTAACCATTTAGACATTATAGATGCAGCATCTACATGAATAAAGTAGGAATCTATTTCGTTTGCAACAGCAGCAGCTATCATAGTTTTTCCACATCCAGGGGGGGCATATAATAGTATACCTCTAGGCCAGCCTAATGGAAATAGGTCAGGTCTTTTAGAAGGATATACTATTGATTCTTTTAATGCCTCTTTTACGTCTTTTAATCCTACGACATCAGAGAATTTGACCTTTGGTTTCTCTTTCATTATTAGATCTTCATTAGGCTCTTCGTTAGTTGATTCTGTTGGCGTTTCTGGTAAAAGTTTTTCTAATGTAGCTATCCTTTTCTTGTACTCTTGAATCATTTGTTCATATGCGTCTCTAGTAGCAGAGTCTGGATATAATGAAATTAATTGGGCAAGAACTTCTATTGCTTTTTTATAATATGTTATAGCATCATCTCTTTTACCTTCCTTATCAGCTTTTACTGCAGTTATAGCGTATTTTCTTGCCATTTCTTCTAACAATATTGGAGCACTCATAAGTTTCAAGCCTCTAAACTTATAAGACCTTTATTAGCCATTTCTCTTAGTAGCGAGAATACTTCAGACTTATCTATTCCATAAATTTTAGTAATATGTTCTACGTCTAAGAATCCACCTGTACTATTAATGTAGTCTAAAAGTTCTCTCTCGCTTAATGTCTTTCTTGGAGAATTATTGACGTTAATCTGTGTGGTATTTACGGTATTAGGCGGGTGGGGTAAATCAGGTAACATTTCTTTTATTTTTACTTCTGCAGTTTTTTGCGCTTCATCTAATATTTTTTTAGCTTGCTCATCTATTACAGCAGGAACTATAGATTTATCGTTTATTGCTCCAGTTTCAATTGCTATACTATTAACACTACTAGCTATAGAATCAAAGGCTAATGCAACATCTGGGGCTATTCCTTTTATTTGTTCTTTCATTTCTCCAAGAATTTTAGCTACTGGAAATAGCACTAATGATACTCCTTCTAATTCTTTTACTGTATCTAGTTTTAGTCTTACCTTTTCAATTGCTAGATATGCTGTATATATTATTTTCATCATTTTCCTTATGTCAGATATCTCTTGCGCATATATTGTAGCTCTAGCGGAATCTCCTTCTATTTGAGCTCTTACTACTCTAGAAAACAAGTCCTTGTCTCTTTCCTTTAACCTATGCAAAGATTCGTCCAATTTTGTTTGTTGATCTTTTAATTTTATGGATATTTCAGTTATATTAGCCTGCTGATTCTTCCTTTTTTTATCAGAATTAAAGTGAGAAAAGAATGGTAACTTTCCAAACATCCTATTTCACTAACTTGTTATAAAGTATTTATTACCTTTACCGGTATTGGCATTGGTATGTCCGATTTGTTCTGATCACCCTTACTAGATTGTTCTGAAGTATTACCTATTGGGGTTGGTGTTTTTAAATCAATTCCTTCTTTATCTAATAAGTCTAATTTATCTAATGTTTTTCTTATATCGTCCTTCTCTGACATGTATCCATCTTTAGCTTGTCTTAATACTTCAATAGAATTTTTATATGAATTTTCTGACATTTCTGCTGATATATAACTCATTTTTACTGCTATCATTGCTTTATCAATTTGAGCTAATTGATCCTCAACTTCATTTAGCCTTTCCTTAAGTTTGTTTTTTATTTTTATGTAATCATCTCTTATTTTTACCATTTCAGTATCTAATTTTCTTTTCATTTCATCATATGTAGATTTAGGGATTTCTTGCTTGGAATATAATTCTTCTAATGCTCTTTGTCTTTTTCTTATTTTTTCCATTAGCGATAAGGTTTTAATAGCTGAGGCTTTCCAATCAGCCAGAATTATAATCCCGTCTCCATCAATTTTTATTCTTGAAGGATCAATAGTGCTGAATGTATTACCTTGTGCTATTTCTATTCCAGTTATTGAACCATCAACTTCACTGTATACATGCACAATATATCCAAAATCTCGGCCATAAGGATCCTTTACTTTTTGGCCAATATATTTTGTTAAATCTTCAGCTGATATCATGAGTATTACTCCTCAAACTAACTCTGTTCTAAAGAAATATTTAAAAGGATTAAGGCTCCTCAGATACCTTTTGTCATCACGTATAAGCGCTTTTAACCTTCATCATCGGCTTGCATAAATATTACGGAAATAACTATAAATAAAGTTTGACTTGAATGATATTAGTGATGACATTATCGCAATTTGTTAATGAAACATCTAAAGTATTAGGACATATAAATTTCTCAGTATCATCAGTTTCAGATATACTGATAGTTGTTGGTCTGATTATAGGATTTATAGTAATCATATCAGCGTTTGCTTATGGAATGTTTAAGTTAGCTAAGGCAGTTCCTAACATGTCAGTAAAGCAATTTATACTATTTCTTGTGGTACTATCTATTGTACTAATTATGATAGGGATATTTTTACCATAAAAATATTATAATTTATTTTTATATTCAAGGCAATAGTTATTTTCTATTTCTAGAAGTCTATTGTATTTTGATGTTCTTTCTCCACGGGCTGGAGCTCCTGTTTTTATAAAGTCACTATTTAATGCTACTGCAAGATCTGCTATGAAGTTATCTTCTGTTTCTCCACTTCTATGACTTATTATTGTTTTTATAGAATTTTCTCTAGCTAAATCGAAGAATTGAAAAGTTTCCGTTAGAGTACCTATTTGATTAGGTTTAACTATTACTCCCTTAGTAGACTTTTCTTCTATTCCTTTTTTAAGATATTTTACGTTAGTAGTATATAAATCGTCCCCAGTAACTATTGTATTCTTTAGTTTGCTTTGTAAAATGGAAAATCTCTTAAAATCGTTTTCATCAAATGGGTCTTCCAAGTATATAATTGGATATTGATTTGCAAGGTTAGCATAATATTCTATCATGTCATCTGGGGATTTTTTGCTTCCATCTATTTCATACTCTCCATCGACGTAAAAATCAGAGGCTGCAGCATCCATTCCTAGAAATATTTTATCTTCATAACCAGAATTTTTAATTGCTGTATAAACTAAGTCTAACGCATCTTCAGTTTTTTCTAATGGTGGAGCTACTCCTCCTTCATCTCCTAATGCAGTATATATTTTTCCGAATCTTTCAGTAATTAGATTTTTTAATG
Source organism: Acidianus manzaensis (assembly GCF_002116695.1). Classification (NCBI taxonomy): domain Archaea; kingdom Thermoproteati; phylum Thermoproteota; class Thermoprotei; order Sulfolobales; family Sulfolobaceae; genus Acidianus; species Acidianus manzaensis. The sequence continues at coordinate 2,132,633 of NZ_CP020477.1, read as the reverse complement.
TTTTATAAACGTCTAAAGCAGCGAATAAGGCTTCACTGAATTTGTCAAAATTCACAGGAATTATTAGAAATTCTTGGATTTTTAGAGAATTACCAGCATGCAATCCACCATTTAGAATATTAAGTAGTGGTATAGGTATACTATGTGATCTTCCTCCTCCTATGTAGTTGAAAATATCCATTCCTAATCCTAATGCTGCAGTCTTTGCTATAGCTATAGATGTAGAAATCATAGCATTAGCTCCAAGTTTTGATTTATTTTCTGTACCATCTAGTTTTATCATTGTAAGATCTATCTCCCTTTGTCTTCTTACATCTAAGCCTGAAAGTGCTGTACTTATGTAATTATTTACAGCGTCTACTGCTGGCTTTACACTACCTTTACTATCTCTTAATTCTAAGGCTTCTCTGCTTCCTTTTGAGGCTCCAGCTGGTGCGTCACCAAATGATGATATTCCTTTCTCTATGGTTACAAATGTTCTAATTGTTCTGTTTCCTCTAGAATCTATTATTTCCATTCCTTTTACTTTTTTGATTGCAAACTCGTCTGACAATTTGACTACCCGATTATAGAGTAGAATATCAAATAATAAAAATAAAGGAAGAGGCAAAATTTGATATTAATTTTTAGGTACCTACTTATATAAGGGAGTAACTTAGAAAGTCTTTAAAATTATGGCTATTGCTGTTATTAGGATAGAGGTGTAAGTGATTAATGATGCTTATAATTGTAATAATATTTCTTATTTATGGTCTTTTGTCTCCTATTTATAGTTATTTTATAAAGCCTAACTTAAGCAATGAAAAGGGATTTTTAGTAAGCTGGAGTTTAGCTCCTTTTTTGGTTTCCTATGTTTATTCTATACAGTTATATCTTACGGTAATATTACTATTGGCAAATATTTTAATCCTGTATTTAATTTTAAAAAATAGAACAAGATATTTATGGAATGGATTATTATTTCTTATTCTTTCATTTATTATAGAATTGTTTTATAAGATTTTATAAAGCTGAATTATACAGATAACAAATATGGCTAAAAGAAAGCAAAAAGAAATAGACGTTTGTCCTAATTGCGGTACTAAAGTAGAAAAGCCAGAAAAAACATGGAATTTAATTTCTCCTCTTCCAGATGCTCAAGGTAGAATTACAATAACAGTAATGGGATCTTACGTTTGCCCTAAATGTGGACATAAATGGAGAGGCGTTGTATCAAAGATAAAAGCGGGAGGTTCATCAGTAGAAGTAGAAGGAAAGAAAGGGGTTAAAAAGATAGGAGGAGAGGAGGACAACAAGACTAAAGATGAAGGAGAAATAATAGAGCTAGACTTAAGTGATTTAGATGAAGAAGAGTGACATAGCGCTAATTGTTATAATAGTAGCAATTTATGTACTATTTTTCACTAATATAATAACTACTGCAAGTGTTGAAGGAGTATCAATGTATCCGGTATTTCAAAATGGAGCGTTGACTTTTTATGGTCCACCAGTTAATATCTCATTACATGATGTAATAATATATAGATCACCAGAATATGGAATTTATGTAATACATAGAGTAGTTAAGATAGACAATGCTCATTATGTTACACAAGGAGTAGATAAGATAACAAATCCTGTTCCTGATAATAGAATAGGCCTGGAACCTCTAGAAGGAGTACCTAGCAGCAATGTAGTAGGAAAAGTTACTGAAGTGGACGGATATATAATTTCCATACCTTATCTAGGATATTTAGCAATAATAGCATCTCATTTTATTTAAGGATATTTATTTTTCCTTGTTCTCTGAGTCTTTTTACTCTGTATGAGGGAGTTATGGATGATGGATGATTAGCTTTAACCTGATCTAGCCTTTTTACTGTAGTATATTTTGGAGTATCTTGTATATCTTTAGGATTGTTTTCGCTTTCTTTAAGAATTTCTTTCAATGCTTCTATGAATTTATCTAAAGTTTCTTTTGGTTCTGTTTCAGTTGGCTCTATCATTAAAGCTTCTTCTACAGTTGTAGGAAAATAAATAGTAGGAGCATAAAATCCTCTATCTAATAAGGCTTTAGCAATATCTAAAGCAGTAACTCCTTTTTCTGCAAGGGGTTTTGCACTAAATACTACTTCATGTTTTCTAGGTCTATTTGGAGCTAGTAACGATAGTCCTTTCTCACTTTTTAGTTTCGAAATTAGATAATTAGTTGCTAGTGTACTCATTTTACCTATTTCTGATATTCCTTGTGGCCCTAACCCTAGGATATATGTATAAGCTCTTACTACATTACCTATATTTCCGTAAAATGTAGCTATTTTACCTATTGATTTTTCCGGAACAGTAAAAACATATTTGTTATTTTCTTTTTTCACTATAGGATAAGGTAAATATTTAGCTAGTTCACCTTTAGCGCATATAGCACCTGCTCCTGGCCCTCCTCCGCCATGCGGAACCGCAAAAGTTTTATGTAAATTAACGTGTACTATATCAAATCCCATATCTCCTGGTCTAGCTATCCCTAAGATTCCATTTAGGTTAGCTCCATCATAGTAAAGTAAACTATCCACTGAATGTATAATTTTTGAAATTTCCAACACATTTTCCTCAAATAATCCTAGTGTGTTTGGATTAGTGAGCATAAATCCAGCGATTTTATCATTTACTATCTCTTTTAGTATATCAATATCAACTAGCCCTTCCTCATTTGATTTTATATAAATAACCTTAAATCCAGCCATTGAAGCACTTGCAGGATTAGTACCATGTGCTGTATCAGCAACTAGCATTGTATCTCTATTTCTGTGCTTTTCTCTATGGTATTTTTCCATCATAAGAACTCCAGTTAATTCTCCTGCTGCTCCAGCAGGAACTTGTATACTGCATTCTGTCATACCAGTTATTTCGGCTAACCATTCCTGCATTTCAAATATCATTTCTAAAATTCCTTGGGCAGTATTCTGATCTTGCAAAGGATGAATATTTTCTGTAATCTCTGTAGCTAGTTCTTCTACTTTGGGATTATACTTCATTGTACATGAGCCTAATGGCATCATTCCTACATCTACTCCAAAACTCATTTGAGAAAGTCTAATGAAATGCCTTACAACTTCTAATTCACTGAGTTCTGGCAATTCTGGCTTATTTTTTCTTCTTATTTTTTCTGGAATATCTATGCTAATGTTAATATTTTCTTCTGGAATATAATATCCTTGCCTATTTTTTCCATTAATTTCATATATTAGTGGTTCCTTCCAATTAGCTTGTATAAACATCTAGTAAACCTCCTCTTTTATTTCATTGATTAAGTTATCTATCATAGACTTTGTATGTACTTCAGTTATGCAAAACAATGCATTATTATTATCTATTGGTAGACCTCCATGGATACCTTTTGAAAGTAGCCTCTCATGAATTTCGTTATAGTTTTTGTTGAAACTAAATAAGAATTCTTCAAAAAAGTCTCCATAGAATTTTATTTTTCCTAGATCATATTTTTCCATAAGATTTTTTGCATAGTGACTTCTTTTATAGATCTCTTTCGCTAGGTTTTCTATTCCATTTTTACCTAAAAGAGAAAGATATACTGCATTAGCAATAGCCATTAATGCTTCATTTGTAGTAATGTTTGATGTAGCTTTTTCTCTTCTTGCAAATTGCTCTCTAGTTTGTAAAATTAATGTATAACCAGGATTTCCATCAGTATCTTGCGTTAAACCTACAATTCTTCCTGGCATTTGTCTTATTAACTTATAATTCCATTTCGTTGCCATAATTCCTACATAAGGTCCTCCATAGTTTAGTGGAAGTCCAAGTTCTTGGCCATCTCCTATTGCTATATCCACATCGTATTCTCCAGGCGGTTTTATTAGACCAAGAGATAAAGGATTAACTCCCATTATAGTGATAATATTTTTCTTTCTTGCTATATCAGTTATTTCCTCTATATTAGTCTCGAAAACGCCATAATAATTTGGTTGCTGAATATAAATTGCTGAAACTTCGTCGTCAACAATTTTTTCTAATTCTTCTATATTAATTTCTCCGTTTTTATCATAATTAACTTCTTGAATTTTTATTTCTCTTCCACTAGTCCATGTTTCTAGTACTTTTTTATGATTTGGATTAATAGATCTAGGTACTATTATCTTCTTTTTTCCATTTATTCTATATGACATGAGTACTGCTTCCGCAAGTGCGCTACCCCAATCATATAATGATGAATTTACTACTTCCATTTCGAAAAGATCTGCTATGAGACTTTGATATTCGAAGAGTGCTTGTAATAGTCCTTGATTTATTTCTGGCTGGTATGGCGTATAAGAAGTGTAAAATTCTGACCTAGAAATAACGAATTTTACTACTTCTGGAACGTAATGTGGACATACTCCGCCTCCTAAAAATGGAGGAATTTTAAAGCTAGTATTTTTAGATTTTAATTCTTGTAATCTTAGGTAAATTTCATATTCTGACAATGGCTTTCCATAACCTACGTTAAGCAATCTATGTAGTTTTATTTCTTCTGGGACATCTTTAAATAAATCGTCAATTGAATTTACTCCTATTTCCTTTAACATTTCATTTATATATTTTAAGTTTGGTAGCCATGGGTGATATTCCATTTAAATTTCAGCTATATAAGTATGAATAGAGGATTATAATGTTTAGAACACCTCTTTTAAATATAGAAGAAAAGTTAGGAGCGAATTTTGGTGAGTTTGCAAATTGGCAAATGCCTATGAGTTTTTCTTCATATTTGGATGAACACATGGCTATTAGGCAAGAATGTGGATTTTTTGATCTTAGCCATATGGGTAGGCTAAGGATAAAGGGAAAAAAAGAAGAGCTAGAGAATTTAGTAACTAGAAAACTCGATATTGAAAATTTTTCAATGATAGGACCTTCAGCTATGCTTAATGAAAAAGCAGGATTTATAGATGATATAATGGTATACAAAGTTTCAGATGAAGAGTTTTTAATGGTTACTAATGCAATAAATAGAGAAAAAGATATTCAATGGATAAAAAAGAATTCCAATTTAGAAGTCGAAGATTTAACCTTTGATTTTGTTATGATTGCAGTACAAGGAAGGAAAGTCTGGAATTATATAGATAAAGTAGATTTGCAACCATTACATTTTAGTTTAAATACTAAATTTCTAGGAGAAAACGTGTTTCTTTTAAGCAGATCAGGATGGACTGGAGAAGATGGAATAGAAGTTTGGGCAGATATAAAAACAGGAGAAAAGTTGATTATGAAGCTAGCTGACCTAAAAATAAAGCCAGCAGGCTTAATAACAAGAGACAGTATAAGGCAAGAAATGGGTTTTGTACTTTACGGAGAAGATATTGATGAAGACACTAATCCAATAGAAGCTAGATATTGGATTTTTGATCTAGACAAAGATTTTATAGGTAAAGATAAGTTATTATATTATTTAACTGAAGGCGTATCTAAATATAGAATAGGATTTAAGTTACAGAAAAATCTTAGAATTATTCCTAGACATGGAAATAAAATAAAAATCTTAAACCATGAAATTGGTGAAGTAACAAGTTCTACTTATTCTCCTTATTTATCTAGAGCAATAGGTATGGGGTATATAAAATCGCAATATCCAGTTATAGGTTTTCATGTAAATATAGACATTAGAGGAAAAGAATATAGAGCTAAAATCTCTGACTTTCCATTATTTTAGGAGGGAATATTATTGGGAGAAATAAAATTTGGAAAATATATAATTTTAGATAGTTTACTGTATACTGATACAGATGAATATGTAAAAATAGAAGGAGAGATAGCTACTATAGGCATAACAGATTATGCACAAAAGAAATTAAGAGATATTGTTGGAATAGAACTCCCTACTTTAGATACTAAAGTAAGAGCTGGAGACGTAGTATGCACAGTAGAATCTGTAAAAGCAGCTTCAGATATTTACTCGCCACTTTCTGGAATAATTATTGAGGTAAATGAAAAATTATTGTCAAGTCCTGAATTAATGAATAAAGACCCTTATGGAGAAGGATGGATATTCAAGATAAAAATGACGAATCAAGAGGAAACTAAAAGTCTATTAACTCCGGAAAGATATATTGAAAAGATTAAAAACTCTGGTGATTAAGATGGAAGAATTTGAAATAAAGGAGAATTATATTCCTACTTTATCTAAACCTTCGTATATGTTGGTAGGACTACCAGATGCAGGATTAGTAGGGGAAATCTCTACTGAATTTCTAATAGAGAATTTGAATTTAAAGGAATTTGGAGAATTATATTCTAGAAGATATATTCCCCCTATTATGCATATAACTAATGGAGTAGCTAAATCTCCATTACGAACATACCATGGAAATAATCTTTTAGTATTACACTCTTGGACTGCTCTTCCAGCATCATCTGCTTATCCATTAGCCGATTTTGTTGTAAAGTATGCACAAAAATATGGTATCAATACTATAATATCAATAACTGGTGTTCCAGTTCAAGATAGGTTAGATTTAGATAAACCTAAAGCATACTGGATATCTAGTAATTTAGAATTGTCAGAAGAGTTAGAAAAGATCAATCTAGCAGAAAAATTTGGAGACGGTTATATAGCGGGACCATATGCTCCTATACTTTTAGAATCTTCTAGAAATGGAATAAGAAATATGGTAATAGTTGTAGAGTCATTTTTAGATATTCCAGATCCAGAAGCTTCTGCTATAGCCTTAAACTTAGTGTCTAAATATGTAGGTTTTAAAATAGATACTAGCTCGCTAATCCAGGAAGCTGAAGATATACGTTCAAAAATTAAAGGATTAATGGAGCAGACAAAGAAAGAGCTTCCATCTTATTCATCTAAACCAATGACTTACGCGTGATTAAAAGATGCCTGCATATAAAGATCTTTATGATATGATAAAGGAGATTATAGAGCAAGAAGAGGCTAAAATTGATAAAGAATTTGAAGAAGTAAGAGAGGAGATATCAAAAGAAGCAGAAGAACCATTATATACAGTTTATGAAAAGGAAGATTCAATTTACTATATTATAGATGTTCCTTTTATAAATGAAAAGACAATTTATGTAAAATTAGAAAATAACAAATACATTAAAGTATCATGTAAGGATATTCATGGAAAATGCTATCAATTAGTTATACCTGCTAGGTATAATTTTAAAAATTATGACGTGCAAGTAATAAGAAATAGAGGATTTATAAAATTGATCCTAAGAAAGAAATAAGGAAAGAAATAAGCTTAAAAATCTTTTTTTAAAAGCTTACAATAAAGTTGCAATATTTTTATAAACGCTGTTTAAGATAGTTATATAGAGTGACTGAATTGGAAGATTTTAACAACTCAAAAGATATTGAGACAAGAAAGGTTCAGAAGTTAGGTTCATCTTCTTTATTTATTACATTACCTAAGAAATGGATAAATAAATGGAATATAAAGCCCGGTGATAAAATACTTATTGAAATATCTGATGATGGAGCACTGAAGTTACTAGCAGAAAAAATTAAATTATTATCTAGTCGTAGATCAGTAAGAATAGATATAGATTCATTAAAACAGCCTATTTCTAACGTTATTTTATGCTTATATACACTTGGATATGATGAGATTGTTTTTGAATCCAAAAAATCTATTATTCAGAAAGATATTGAAGACTTAATAACTACTACAAAACAAGTAGTAGGAGCTGAAATCACAGAAGCATCTGAAAATAGAGTAAAAGTAGAATGCCTACTTGACGCAGAAAAAGTTGGACTAGAATCATTACTAAGGAGAATGTTAAATATTATATCTAGAAAAATTGATGAAATAATAGCAGAATTATCCAACGAGCCACTAAAAGATAATGGAATAAACCAAGAAGACCTAAAAAGAGTTTACTTAATGTTACTTAGACACTCAATGGGGAGTAAATACGATATGTCAAATAGCTTAAACAAAAATATACTAGTTATGATGAATGCAGTAATTTTACTTAATATATCGAAAAATATTGATAAAATACACGATATTATGCTAAAGCCTGATAGTCTTAATACTGCAGATATTTCAAACATAAAAGATATTTTACATAAAGTAAACGATCTACTTGACGAAGTAGTTATGTCAATATTATTCCCTAGTTTAAAGAGAATTTCAAATGGACTTACACTAGTATCACAAATTAAAGAATTATTATCAGAGCTAAATATAAAAGATACATTACTATTTAGTTATATAAGTAATACAGTAGAGCAACTACAAACAGCTCTAGAGAATTCTTCTTGTACATTATTTTTAGAAGATATGCCATGGATAGAAAGAAACTTTAATGTGATAAGATAATATTAACACTGATAAAGATGTCAACATTAAAAATCGAAGATCTTCACGTAGAAGTTGAAGGTAAAGAAGTACTAAAAGGTATAAATTTAGAAATAAAAAGTGGAGAAATTCACGCATTAATGGGACCAAACGGAAGTGGAAAAACTACACTCTCATTAGCAATAATGGGACATCCAAAATATAAAATAACAAAAGGAAAAATACTATTAGATGACGAAGATATAACTAATCTAGAAACAGATGAGAAAGTTAAAAAAGGATTATTTTTAGCATTTCAAAACCCAATAGAAATAGCTGGAGTAAAACTTTCCACATTGTTAGTAGCAGAATACAATAGAGCTCAAAACACTAATGCATCAGTTATGGAAGTATTTTCAAAAATAAGAGAAATGTCTAGATCAGTAGGAGTAACTGACTCCCTTTTAAATAGAGGAGTTTTTGAAGGATTTAGCGGAGGAGAAAAAAAGAGAATAGAAATATTACAAATGCAATTATTAAAACCAAAATTTGCTATATTAGATGAGCCAGACTCAGGAGTAGACGTAGATGGATTAAAAATAATATCTGATATGATAAAGAAAATTAAAGAAGAAAATAATACTGGATATTTAATTATAACACACTATAGAAGAATTTTAGATTACGTAAATGCAGATAAAGTTCACGTGCTAAACAGAGGAAAAATAATAGCAAGCGGAAGTATGGAGTTAGCAAAACTAATTGATGAGAAAGGATACGAAGGCGTAATAAACAAATAACTTTTTTAAATAGAAAGATTTAAATGCTTTCTTTAACACAGTTAAAGATGGTAAATTAAAATGACAGAAGAAAAATTATCAGTTGATATAAATGAGATTCTTAATGCTGCTATAGAATCAAGAAATAATAACTTAAATCAGATTGAATTTCATAGAAGAGTAGTTGAATCAGGATTATCTAGAAGTACAATAGAAGCTATATCAAAAGCTAAAAAAGAACCAGAGTGGATGTTAAAATTAAGATTAAGAGCATTAGAATTATTTGAAAAATTACCAACTCCAAATTGGTTACCCGAAGTCTTAAGCTCACTCAATGTATCTAACTTAGAATTATATATAAAACCAGATGTAGAAAAAACTAATAACTGGGATAATATTCCTAAAGAAATAAAGAATTATTACGATAATTTAGGTATTCCAGATTCAGAAAAGAAATTCTTAGGAGGATTAGTAGCAGTATTTGAATCAGAGCCAATATATTCAAGCGTAAAACAAGAATTAGAGAAAAAAGGAGTCATAATGATGCCACCAGAAGATGCAATGCAAAAATATCCAGATTTATTTAAACAATACTTTATGAAGATCTTCCCAGCATCAGATCATAAGTTTGCAGCATTACACGCAGCATTATGGAGTGGAGGAGTATTTGTATATGTGCCTAAAGGAGTAAAAATAACTACACCAGTAGAAGGATTCTTTGTAATAGGTACAGAAATGGAAGGTCAATTTGAGCATACACTAGTTGTAGCAGACGAAGACTCATATATACATTTCATAGAAGGATGCTCAGCACCACAATTTAAGAACTATTCCTTCCATGATGGAATGGTAGAATTATATGCTAAGAAGAACGCTCATATAAAATTCACCACAATACAAAATTGGAGTAAAAATGTAATAAACTTCAACAATAAAAGAGCTTGGGCAGACGAGAATGCAGTAGTAGAATGGGTAGAAGGATCGTTAGGATCCAAATATAGTTTTGTATATCCATCAACAATCCTAAGAGGCCAAAACGCATCATCAACAAGCCTAGTAGTTACTTTGGCATCAGCAGAAGGAGACTGGAAAGATAGTGGATCAAAAATGATACATGCTGCTCCTAATACAAGAAGCAGAGTTATAAACAAGAACATCGGATTTAATGGAGGAGTTAACGTATATAGAGGATTAATAAAGGTAAATGAAGGAGCTAAAGGGTCTAAAGCATTTGTAAAGTGCGATTCACTAATGCTTGATGAAAAAACTAAGGCATATACATTCCCCCATAATCAAGTCTTTGAAGAAGATGCAGACGTAGCTCATGAAGCCCATACTTTCAGAATGAGCGAAGATCAATTATTCTATTTAATGAATAGAGGAATAGGAGAAAAGGAAGCGACATCAATATTAGTCCTAGGATTTATAGATGAAATAATGAAGGAATTACCATTTGAATATGCTACAATGCTAAATAAGGTTATTAAGTTAGAATTAGATAAACTAGGAGCAGTGGCTTAAATTGCCTCTTCTAGACCTAGAATCCTCAAAGCAATATCTAAATTTTTTTAAAGATAAAACTTCAAGAGAAGATTTATTTCTTTTATATGAAAGACTTCCTTTTCAAGTTATCAATGATTCTCCTACAGTAAAACACTATACTAGATGGTCCGTATTAGACTCATTAAATTTGAAGATTGATAGGCCATCTGCAAAAAATATAGAAGAGAAACAAAAGGAATATACTATCATTCAAATAGTAAATAATAATGATATACAAAAAGTCATGGAGGACTCTTTTACCAATTCTTTAATCTCACCAGAAGAACATAAACTTGTTGCTTTAACTTTAGCATTATCAAAAAAACTTAGCATAAACAAAGGTGGTAAATATTTCATCCATCATTATACAGATCAAGATATATTTTCTCCATTAAATATAGAAATAAATGTCCCAGAAAACGAATCAGCAGACATAATTTATTACTCAGAATCCTTAAGCCAAAAATCTATGAACTCCGCAGTAATTTCTATCTCAGTAAATCAAAATTCCGTAGCAAATCTAACTATAGTAACAAAAGGAAATAACTCATATAATTTCACTTATTCCAAAGCTAAAATCAAAGGAGACTTAAAATCATATATAATTTCTTCCGGATTAGCAGAAGGCCACTTAGAATATCATTCATACTTAGATGAAGGAGCACAAGCATTCTTTAGCTCTAGAGCACTAGGAATTGAGAAAAACAATATAGACGTTTTAACTAACGTTTATCATGAAGGTAAAAAAAGCATAAGTAACGGATTTATGAAAGCAGTAGCATCTGGAAGCTCATTTGTTATAACTAGAGGAAACGCAACAATAAACGAAAATGCCTACGATTGTTCCACTTCAATAATTGGAAGAGCTATAATGATAGGAAAAGAAGCTTCAGCAGCAGTGGCTCCAATGTTAGAAGTAAAAACAGGAAGAGTAATTACAGCAAAACATTCAGCTGCAGTATCAAGAGTGCCAGAAGATCTAATCTTTTACTTACAAAATAGAGGATTTGATAGAAAAACAGCTGAAGGTATGATAATAAGAGGATTTTTAGAAGATGAAGGAGACACAGAAATAGTAAAGAATCTAATAGGTCAAATAATGTCTACATTAGGTTATTAGTTTCGCCCACCTCTCTCTATTTTCCTTTAGTAACAAAAAGATGATATATTCACTTAAACAATAAGGTAATACGAGAGCCATGAAAGTAATAACATTTAAAGCAGAAGATGATTTACTTCAAAAATTAGACCTTTATGCAGTAAATAAAAGGCTCTCTAGAAGTGAAATAATAAGAGACGCTATAAAAAAATACCTTGAAACCTAATGCAGAAAACTTTTAGATTTGTTTTTTACATAATATAATTGCCGCCGTAGCTCAGCCTGGTTAGAGCGCCGGACTCATACGGTCTACTAAATAATCCGGCTCTCTGAGATATCCGGTTGTCCGGGGTTCAAATCCCCGCGGCGGCACCTTATTTGCTAATAATTTCAATAGTTTTCTCGATGGTGAACTACTAAAAGTAAGAGCTAAATTAATAATATCTGAATAACATCAATAAGTTTAAGTCTTTATCTTTCTCCGAAACGGTACTTGTAAGTCTCAATTTTACTCCTTAAGTTATCAACGAGCGCTTTAGTCTCAAAGCTCACACTCTTTTCTCGCATAGCCTCCTCAGCCCTTGACAAGTACTCCTTAGCCCTCAAATAAAAATCCTTGTTGTCATAAGCTACAGCATTCTGCAAATACATCATGCCAAGCATGGCTAACAGCTTAATATACTCTTCACCTTTAGCAAACTTAAGTCTAGCCTCAAAACTCTTAATATATTTCTCATCAATAGGTTGTCCGCTATCCGGTAAGATGTTAATGAATTTCCTCTTCATAAAGGGGGCAATAAGACCACGACTTTCTAAGTATCTGTTAAAGTAAATAACCGAAACCGCAAATCCTAATATAGAAATAATAGTACTAAGAGTATTGGCCAGTGTCATATCATGTAGTATATAGTAAAGAATAGAAAACGATAGAACCGCAGCCACTGTACTAGGTAAACCTATAAATAGTAATGCTAGACCGAGCCATTTAAAAAAGGATAATCTCTTTTCTTCCATAACCTATTCCCTGGTTAGTATTATTCATAATACTTAAAAAATTTCCTAACAACATAGACCAGCTTTCTGGCATAGATATTCTCCACCTAGCCCGCAAGCAGTTGCTACTCCTCATTCTATCGGATTTGGATCTTTCCCTTCTTCACTTTTTTGTTGCAAAGGGTAAGGTTGGTATAGTTTGTCTGGTATTAGTACTTCCTTATTCTCTATCCTCTTAGTCCTGGTTCCACAACCAGACACTCCTTCCTTAATCAAAACCCTATGCTTATCCCCTTCCCTTCCTAAATACTTCACTTTAAAACTTCTAAGTACGCTTTCAGACCCGTAGTTTATCCTATAGGTTATCTCGTGGTCACCGAAAGGATCACCCTCTATTAACTGACTCCATTGAATTATCTTTGACGGTTGTCCTTCATACTCTATTAATGTCACTCCTTGTCTAAAAATTCGCTTATCATCTTTCTTCTCTTCATAATGCAACAATTTAACACTCTTAGGCATTAAACTCTGAGGCATGGAAGAATTGAGAACTTTTAAAAAAAGTTAACTATAATGGAATACCTTAACACTATTCATCACTTATTTTGCTTCTAACCTAACTAGGTTATAGTTTGAAAGAGTGTGCAATTATCTTTTGAAACTAGATGCAACAGAAGTCCTTAAATCAGCATAGAGATGCTAACAGCCTTAACAGATACCGAAGATATGAATAAGAAGATCAAAGAGGATAAAGCTATGTTCAAATATCGTAGTTTCATCAAAAAATTAATTAGTGTTGAGTATAAAGACAAAATCTCCACGTAAGAAGATAATGCATAGAACTCTTTGTACATTTAAAGAAAATTTGTAAATATTTAGTTAAAGATCATTAGCCTTAATAATTAGTCTAACGTTTCTGTCGAAGCATATCATTATTCTTGAGAAGAAATCTTCCCTACCTAAAATTAGGCTGGGATATATACCCTCACCTAAGTTTGCGAAGTCTAAAGATGTCACGGTATCTGTAATGTCTCATTAAGTTCCACGAAATGAAATTTTATGTTATACCTTTCTTTTGTAGTGAGCAGATTAGAAATTATAACTTTATCGACTAAACGGTTTTTAACGAGGATTCATCAAAACACTTTAAGAACGTATCATTTCTAATGATAGAAAACCTGCTTCCAGTATCTGGAAGGGCGTAAACTAAATACTCACTACCTAGTTTTGGACACTCCATTTCACTTTAAGTAAAGGTAAATACGTATCATTAACCTTGACAAAAGGTACTTCTATCTCGCGAGACATTATTGACTCTATACATACTTGATGGAAACTAAAATATCGTAAGTTCCTTTCTTATAACCCTTCTTCTCCATGATCCTATCAATCTCCTCTTCAGAATCAGCCTCAGCCACAATCCTCCTATCATAATCTATTGCATAGTACTTCTTCACAACCTTGATGGTAGTAGTCATATTCTCAAATTAAATATGAACTACATAACTTTAACTTTATCTACTATACTACGCTCTATTGTTTTGAACTAGAGATGCTTATGTAGCTAGCTGTTTAGTATTTAAAACCTTAAAATGTATTTTTCACTTAGAGAAAGATTAAAGAAGTGTTAGAAGATGGTAATAATAATAGTTGCAAAAATCAGTACAATGTTGTTAGCTATTTAATCTAAAAAACCGAATATGACAAAAATCTTTTTAGTGATATTTTCTAAAATCAAAAAGGGAATAATAGTCATTTCATAGATAGAATATTATGGTAATAAGTTCAAGATTTATAACAGACGGGGGTTCAAAGGGGGCGGAAAACTTCGCCTCTTTGCGGTAGACCCAAAATTGTATTCCAAAAATAATTCTTAAACGCTTATTTACACTATAGATTTATTTTCAATGGGTGATTTTGGGTCTATCGTCACCGAAGGGGACTTTCACCCCTTAACCAAAAAAGTTAAAATTATTTATATTAAAAGTATAAATACTAATGTGAAAATATTAGTATGATTAATTTTTGCTTTTATTTATAGCTTTTTATTTATAAATCTATTATAGCTATGTATATTGATTATCATAAAGTACTAAATCTTAGCAAAATTTATATTTTAGTTACTACTATATATACAGTGTTGATAATGTCTAAAGAGAGTTATAAAGAATTACTTGAGAAATCAAATATTAAAGTGGTAAAACAAGTACAGCTCAAGGACGGATATTACATAATTGAGGATAGGCATATTTCAACGTCTCATAGCGTACTTCATAAGATAAAAAGTTCGTTAGACGACACGAAGGTAATAACAACGGTTACTCAGAGTGATGATGGAATGCTGAGGATTACTCTTTACATGTATAAGGTAATTGGAGATAAGGACGAACAAGGGTTTTACACAATTAAGAGTAATGGAATTTATATAAATATTAAAGGAGACAATGTGAAAGTATTTGAAAGCGGACCAGAAGAAGTGAAATCACCGTTAGTTGAGTCTAATCCAGGCGAAGAAAAGGAGATGTTATTAAAGGTTTTAACTAAAGGTACTAAAGAGAACGAAATGTTCGCCAAGTTCCTAAATGCAAACGGAAGTAACGGATTGTTAGACCTTGCAAAGAAGACTGACTTTCGTAAGGTAATGTAATAATGCCAGGCGTAGATGAGTGAGCGACAGAAATATGTATTGATGGAGATTGTGAAGCTGTTTGTACTGTATGTTGAAGTTTACCTCCTGGTACAGATACAGCAAGTATGCAGGGTGTCTGGAACTCTGTGCAAGTAGTGTAGGCTGTGGCGTGATTGACTGGGCTTTCCCACTATATGATCCCTAGTTAAAACTAATTATAAAACGGACTAAAGTAGATTAGTCTTTTTATATTGCCTTGATGTATCCATATTATCCTTGAATATTGTTTATATCTTGCTCGTATAATTAACTATGTTGAGCTAAAGGGATTTGATAACAAGGAAATGAAGATAGCAGGTATGAGGGTAAGCGAGTATTACCTTAAATATAGAGATGAGTTTTGATATGCGTTAACTGAGATAGTTTAACGGTTTAACGTCCTATGCGCAGTAGATGTAAAAATCAGATATCCATTTTAATAATATAATAATATATACTGTTATGCCTTTAACAAATCGCGTTAAATTTTAGAAGTTTATTTAACGTTTTTGACATCCGGTTGTCCGGGGTTCAAATCCCCGCGGCGGCATTCTCCTTGTTTTTTCGTTAAATTGAAATGATTTTGCTCCTTTATAGGGAGAATAGAATTTAACACATATCGATAAACTATTTAACGTTCAAGCCTTCTTTTCCAAGGGATATCATAAAAGATAACTATTAAGAATTAATAGACTGCATAATATAAAATATTTCTGTAAAAAATTTTTGAAGATATTAAAGTATCTTAACCATTATTTAGATTTAATCATGGAATTAATCAGGTAATTCACTTTAACGGTAATGCCAACTACCAATATTATACTCTGGATGATATTTGAAAGTATTAACTTTACTACTTTAACCCAAATTTTAGAAGGAAAAAATTAAAAGGATAAGTGGAATATGATATTATGCCGTCGTAGCTCAGCCTGGTAGAGCGCCGGCCTTGTAAGGGACTCCATGAAAGCCGGCGGTCGCGGGTCCGAATCCCGCCGACGGCTCACGGTGACCATATGAATTCTAAAACAGAAATGCAAATAGCCTTAATGAGATGTCAAAATAAGCCTGTCAAACAAATAGCGAAAAAACTTGGAGTCAATAGGGAAGACATAGAAGCTGTAATAAAAAAATGGATAAGCTATACGGATAAATATCTAGAAGAACTAACAAAAAATAGAAAAATAAAGAATAACAAGCCTGATCCTGGACTAATTTTAAATATGATACAAAATGTTGAGGAACTCTTAAAAAATGATGACATTTTAGATTATATTGCTTTACATAGATCAGATTATCATGATAGATATATGGATTGTATAAGATACAAAATATATTCTTATATAAAAGAAAAGAAATTGATATAACGTTAATATTATATTTTTATTTTTATAAATATACTATGTTATTTTAGTATGTTAGTTTTCTGTTACTATCTTTTCCTCATTTTAATATAATATGATATAAAGTGTTCATAATCATAAGAAGATTAAATCTAAATTTATAAACCATTAAATATAATATTGCTAAGACGTTAATTATAAATCTTCATATTTGCCTGTTTTTGTTGAGTAGAGTTAATCTCAAACAGAAATTTTGTGTGTAACTTTTTATGATATTTGATGTATTGAGTAAACTTTCATTATCTATATGATTGATTTCTATTTCTAATAGTTAGGAATAGTATCATATAAGTAAAATACGCTCATCTACTTTTATTAATAATTTAAGTCATATAGTGATTAATAATCGTTATGTATTCCCGTATTACTCGACTAGATTATAGTATAGCCGAGCCCGGATTCGAACCGGGGTCCCAGGGGCCAAAGCCCTGGATCCTTGGCCGCTAGACTACTCGGCTAAATATAGTTATTAATTAGAATGTTTTAAAGTTTTCATGCTATATTTTTTAGTGAGGTTATGATTTTGTTTGATATCTTCAAGAGAGAGAAAACGAAGGATTCTTATGTTTCTGATGAGCTTGGAGAATGGATTATAATTTCTAATAATTCTAAGTTATCTTTACTTTATAAGTTGATAGAAAAGTCTATTAAGAAGTTGGGTGTTAAGTCGTTTAATTTATATATTATTCACTTTTCTGAGGATCGTGAAATAAAAAATTTGTTTTCTGTTAAAGGTCTCATTAAGACTAAAAATATGCTAAGAGAGGCTGATTTTACTCAAAAACTTGAGGATATGTTATCTGAATATGGAGTTTTAGGAGAGATAGACAGTTCTAAATTAAGATTTTGTAATACAAATTATATATTTTTCAGATTTGATATCCTTTTAAAGAAAATGAGGAAAAGTAAGTCTGATGTTAAAGTTCTTTTGCCTCCTTTAGGAGTAAAGTCTATGAGAATTCCTTATACTTCAAAAGAATTATTTAAAGATATTTTTGAGAATGATTCAGGCAGTATATGTACTTCAAATTTAGATTTAAAAGATGATAAAAATGTTAGAATAGTAGCTATCTGTTCAGATAACATAGATTTGGAGAATTTGAAATATGCTCTATCTTACTTCACTAAAGATTTCAATATATCTGTTAGATATTCTGGAGTTAGAAATTTGGAAGTGCAAGTTATCATCAAGGATTTTAATAAGAATGCGTTAATTCCTTTACTATGGGATAATTTTCTCGATACTTATGTTTCTTCTTGCTAATATAATAGCAGATCATGTAATAATTGTTAGGCTATAGTATAATATATAAGTTAGTTTGTACAAAATAGTATGGGGATCCTTCTGATAAAGATAAATAATCTCCAGATTCCTACTTTAGACGATGTTGATTTTGTTGGAAAGAAATTATTGGTTAGAATTGATATTAATTCTCCAGTTGATCCTAAAACTGGTGAGTTATTGGATGATTCTAGAATTAAGGCTTATATTCCTACAATAAAGGAACTTTTAGAAAAAGGTAATTCAATTGTTTTAATCTCACATCAAGGAAGGCCTGGAGATAGCGATTTTATATCTCTTAATGAACATGCTAATCTTCTCAATAAATATTTGGGGTTTAATGTAGAATTCGTAGAAGATGTAATGGGGCCTTATGCGAGAGAAAAAATAAAAAATATGAATAAAGGAGAAATAATTCTTTTAGACAATGTTAGATTTGTATCTGAAGAACTTATAGAAGCTCCTCCATCCCAGCACGCTAAGAGTTATTTAGTTAGAAGATTATATCCTCTTTTTGAAGGTTATGTTAATGATGCATTTGCAGCTTCGCATAGAAGTCAAGCCAGTCTTGTAGGTTTTCCTATGCTTTTAAAATCTTCAGTAGGTAGAGTAATGGAACGTGAAGTTTCTGCATTAGCTAAAGTTTTTAATCCTGAAGATTTCCCTAAGGTTTTTGTCTTAGGTGGAGGTAAGGTTTTAGATAGTTTAAGGATAATAGAAAACCTAGTTAAGAGAAGGTTAGCAGACAGAATTTTGACTGGAGGTCTTATTGCAGAATTATTTGCGTTAGCCAAAGGCTTAGATCTAGGTAGAGAAAATATGCAAATTCTAGAGAAAAAAGGTTTGATTTCTTTAGTTCCTAGAGCCAGGAGAATATTATTATCTGGTGGGCCAATAGAAATTCCTGTTGATTTTAAAGTTGAAAAAGAAGGTGGTAAAATAGTAGAAGAACCAAGTAACAAAGTTTCTGGTATTATAAAAGATATAGGTAGCACAACTATGGAGATATACTCGTCATTTATTAAAGATGCAAAGCTGATAGTAATGAGAGGTCCTATGGGAGTTATTGAAGATGAAAGATTTAGGGATGGGAGCAAGAAAATTCTAGAAAACGCTTTAGAGAGCCAAGGTTATCTAATAATTGGTGGAGGTCATATGATAAGTATGCTAGGTGGAACAGCTGAAGTAAATTCGTCTAAAGTTCATGTTAGTACAGGTGGTGGAGCTTTATTGCTCTTCTTAGCCGGAGAGACTTTACCAGCCTTAGAAGCGTTAGATATTTCAAGTAAAGAGGCGATTAAGAAATGATTAAAGTTTCATTAAATGGATATGGAACTATAGGTAAGAGAGTAGCTAATGCAATTATTTTACAGCCTGATATGGAGTTAGTAGGTATAGCTAAAACTTCGCCAAATTATGAGGCTTTAGTAGCGCAGAAGTTAGGATATAGAATTTTTGTACCTGAAAATTCGGTTAAGAGTTTCGAAGAAAGTGGAATAAAAATTGCAGGAACAATAGAAGATATGATTAAAGAATCTGATATAGTAGTTGATACTACGCCTAATGGAGTAGGAGCTAAGTACAAAGAAACCTATCAAAAGTTTTCTAAGAAGGCTATATTTCAAGGTGGAGAAAAAGCAAATGTTGCAGAAGTATCTTTTTCTGCTCTTTGTAATTATGATGAGGCAATTAATAAGCAATATATAAGAGTTGTTTCGTGTAATACGACTGCATTATTAAGAACAATTTGTACTATTAATAGTGTAAGCAAAATTGAAAAAGTTAGAGCTACAATAGTTAGGAGAGCAGCAGATCCTAAGGAAGTAAAAAAAGGTCCTATTAATTCTTTAGTAGCAGATCCAGTATCTGTTCCAAGTCATCACGCTAAGGATGTAAATACAGTATTAAAAGATCTAGATATTGTTAGCATGGCTGTTATAGCTCCTACTACGCTTATGCATGTTCATCTTCTTAATATTACTTTGAAAACTGCAGTAAGTAGGGAAGATGTTATATCTAAGATTTTAGAAACTCCTAGATTAGTTTTAGTTAGAGGTAAATCAGAAATAACTTCAACTGCAGAAATAATAGAGGTTGCTAGAGATT